>JBJMHD010000130.1:0-54449 GCA_045807565.1 Acidimicrobiales bacterium
GACCGGACGGGGGTGGCGCGCGACCACTGGCCGCGGCAGTCAGGACGGCGCCAACGCAGGCCGGGAGGCGAGCCGGCTACGCCGGTCGCCGGAAGGCACGTGCGGAGGGTGCTCTGAGCGAAGCGATGCCCGGAGCGAGCAGCGATTCAGTCGCCACTGACGCTGTCCACGTGGCCGAAGAGCTCCTGGAGGCGCTTCTGGTGCTCGAGGGGCAGCGGCGGACCGTTGATGGCGGCCACGTTGTCGGCCAGGTGGTCGACCGAACCGGTGCCGGTGAGGACGGCGTGGCAGCCCCGCTCGTGGCGGGCGAACCGGTACGCCGCCTCGGCGTAGGTGGCGGCGGCGCCGTCGGCCAGGAGGAACCCGAGGGGATCGCCGTCGCCCACCGCGGCAGCGTCGACCTGCTCCCGCTCGACGAGCCCGTCCACCACCCGCCGCACGCCCTCCGCGGAGGCGAGCGACTTGCGCACGGCGAACATCACGAGCACGCCGATGTCGCGCTCCTCGGTCACCGGGAACACGCGATCGCGCGCCGACGGGTTGAACGGGTTGTGCCCGACCATGAGGACGTCGTACCAGTCGTCTCCGGCGTCGAGGCTCTGCCCGAGGGCCTCGTGCCCGTTGTCCGACATGAACGCCTCGCTCGCCGCCAGGTGCCGCACCAGCCCCTCGTCCTTGAGCGCGAGCAGCTCGGGCACGAGCACCTCGCGCGTGTGGTACAGGTCGCGCACCTGCATCCCGTGCACGAAGAACAGGTCGATGTGGTCCGTGCGCAGGCGACGCAGGCTCCGCTCCACCGACCGCCGCAGCCGCTTCGGCTTGAGCGGCCGGTCGAGGTGGATCGGCGACGCCTTGGTGGACAGCACCACCTCGTCACGGCGACCGCGCAGCGCCTTCCCCACGATCGACTCCGTGCCGTAGGCCTGCGCGGTGTCGACGAGGTTGATGCCGAGGTCGAGCGCGCGCTGCACGACCGCCATCGACTGCGCCTCCGTGGCGCCAGAGGACTGGCCGAGGCGGCTGTGCCCACCGCACCCGAGACCTGCGACCGACACCCGCAGACCGGTCCGGCCCAGGGTCGTCTGCTGCATCGGGGCCAGCGTACGCGGGTTGCCAGGTAGCGTCAGCGGCCGTGGGCAAGCTGTACGTCGTCCGTCACGCGGACGCCGGCCACCGGGTCGACGGCTCGAGACCCGACGAGCAGCGGGAGCTCAGCGAGCGGGGCTGGCGGCAGGCCGAGGGGCTGTGCCTCGAGCTGGCCGAGCACGACATCACCCGCCTGGTGGCGAGCCCCTTCGTGCGGTGCCTGCAGACCCTCGAGCCCCTCGGCAAGGTGCTCGGCCTGTCGGTGGAGGCGGACGACCGGCTGGCGGAGGGGACGGGCGCCGCCGGCGCGCTCGCGGTGGCCGCCGAGGTGCGGGAGACCGGCGCGGTGCTGTGCAGCCACGGCGACGTGATCCCCGATCTCCTCGAGCACCTGGTGGCGCGCGGCGCCCGGCTCAAGGACGAGCTCCGGTGGCAGAAGGCGTCGACCTGGGTGTTCAGCTGGGCCGGCGACGAGCTGGCGAAGGGCCGCTACCTCCCACCCCCGGCGTAGCCGTCAGCCGGCGGTCGTCGAGGTCGCCAGCGCCGCCATCGCCGCCGCGACCTGCTCGCGCAGGCCCTGGATCTGAGCGAGGACGTCGGGGGGAGGATCCAGCGCGTCGAGCCGGTCGAGCTCGTTGCTCGCCTGCTGCACCAAGCCGCTCCTGAAGAACAGGACGGCGAGGAAGGCGTGCACATCGGGGTAGTCGCGGTCGGTGGTGGCCGCCTGGAGGAGCAGGGTGAGGGCCTCCTCGGTGTCACCCCGGAGGGCGAAGGTGGCCCACCCCTTGTAGGTGAGGGCCTCGACGTTCGTGGGCTGCTCGTCCAGGACCTCGTCGTAGCGCTCGATGGCGCAGTCGGCATCGCCCTCGCTGAAGCAGCGCCCGGCCTCGTTGAGCTTCTCCGTGATCGACTGGCTCACGCCGCCGGTGGCGGTGTCCCCGGCGTCGCGACGGCCTGACGCCTGGGCCACCAGCACACCTGCGAGCGCCGCGAACACGAGCAGGCCGACCAGCGCGAACCAGACCCGGTTGCGGGGCTGGCGCGGCGTCGCCGGCGCCTGCTCCGCCCGGAGGAGCGCCGCCGCCCGCGCGGTGTAGTCGTCCTTGAGGGCGACGTAGTCGGCGTCGTCGAGGTCGCCGGCGTCGTGCTCGCGCTCGAGGTCTTCCAGCGAGCGGAGGAGGAACTCGCGTTGATCTCCCGTATCGCTCATCGCTGTCGGAGCGCATCCTCGACCAGCGCACGATCGTCGTCCGACGGCGCCGAGGGCGTGCGCCGTCGCCAGCGAGCGAGGGCCGCGCCCACGAGCGCCACCGCGACGATCAGCACGACGACCGGGAGGATCCACACCAGGCCCGCGAACCCGGAGGCGGGAGGGATCAGCTGCACCTGGTCACCGAAGCTGGCGCCGATCTCGGCGCGGACCTGATCCCCGTCCTGGCCCTCGTCGACGAGGCGAGCGATCTCCGCCCGGATGGCGCGGGACGAAGCGGAGTCGGAGTCGGCCACCGACTGTCCATCGCAGACCGGGCACTTCAGCGTCTTCGCGATGGCCTCGACCCGCTGCTCGGTGGTGCGGGGCGGACCGTCGTCGAAGGCCGCGACACCGAGGGCGGCGAGGGCGAGCAGGCCGATCGCGATCCAGCTCCCGGTGCGGAAGGCGCTGCGGCCCGCGGTGCTCACGGGCTGACCTCGCCGCCGCCGTGGCCGCCCTCGTCGGCGGTGTCGGATGTGGACGAGGGTTCGCCCTGCTCGTAGGAGGCGATGAGCTCGTCGAGCGCGGCGCGGGTGACCTTCCCGGCGAAGCGCTGCACCACCACACCGTTCGGCGCGATCACGAACGTCTCCGGGACCTGGGCGACGCCGTAGGCCACGCCGATGCTGTTCTCGGGGTCGTCGATCACGGGCCAGGAGCCGCCGTGCTCCTCGAAGAAGTCGCGAGCATCCTCGGCCGTGTCGTCGAACGTGGTGCTCACGAGCACGGCGTCGCCCTCGGCGCGGTGCGCGGCATCGAACTCGAGCAGCTCGGGGTGCTCTTCGAGGCACGGCACGCACCAGCTGCCGAAGAAGTTCAGCACGACCCAGCGGCCGCGGTGGTCTGCCGAGTCGAAGGATCGGCCGTCGATCGTCTGGCCAGCAACCGGGGGCGCCACCTTGCCGAGGAGCGGGCTCTGGGTCTGGCGCTCGATGCTGGAGTCGCGCGTCGCGAGCACGGCCACCAGCAGCGCCACGATGACGGCCAGCGCGATCGACACGACCAGCACCGTGCGCGGACTGCGGCTCGGCTGGGCAGGGTCGCCAGGCGGTACCTCGAGCTGCGACAGGTCGGTCACGGGGCTCCCACCGCGACCGGTTCGGGCTCGTCCTCGACGGAGATGGGCGCCGACACCGGGTCGGTGGGTCGCCGGCGCAGGCGCCCGGGCCAGGCGGCGAGGATCGTCCCGAGCGCCATCACACCCCCGCCCACCCACAACCAGAGCGCCATGGGCTGGATGATCACGCGGAGCGTGACGGCGTCGGAGCCCTCCTCGGGCAGGCGCGTCACGGTGAGGTACACGTCCTCCGCCAGCCCTGTCTTCACCGAGGGCGTGCCGATCAGCGAGCCGAACCCCGAGTAGCGCGAGAGGGCGGGTTCGTACACCTGACCGTCATCGACCCGTACGCGGACCTTCGTCGCCTCGCGGTTGCGCTCCTGGACCACGTCGGTGCTCAGGTAGGTGATCTCGTGGCCGCCGATCACGCGCGTCTGGCCCGGTTGGTACCGCGCCTCCACCTCGTGCGCGAAGTGACCGTTGGTGGCGATGGCCACGGCCACGATCACCACGCCGACGTGGACGACCATCCCGCCGTTCGCGCGCCCGACCAGGCCCCGCCACCCTTGCCGGCGCGTGGCGAGGGCCAGCTGTCGCACCGCCGACCCCGCCGCGAAGGCGCCCAGGCCGAACGTGAGGACGGTGCCGATCCCTCGTGCGCCGAGCACCACGGTGACGACCATGGTGACGGCCGCTGCCCACGCCGGCCACAGCAGGCGCCGGGCCAGCACCTCCTCGGACGCCTTGCGCCACGGCAGCACGGGGGCGACGGCCATTAGGAACAGGAGCGCGAGCCCGAGAGGGACCGTCATCCGGCTGAAGTAGGGCGCGCCCACCGTGAGGGGTCGGTCGTCGAGGGCCTCGGCGAGGAGGGGGAAGACGGTGCCGAGGAGCACCACGAACGCGAACCCGGCGAACAGCACGTTGTTGGCGAGGAACGCTCCCTCCCGGGACACCGGCGAGTCGATCTGGCCGGGCGACCGCAGCCGATCACCGCGCCACCCGATCAGCCCGAGGCTCACCGCGACGATCAGCGCGAAGAAGCACAGCAGCCACGACCCGATGTCGCTGTCGCTGAAGGCGTGGACCGACTCGAGCACACCGGAGCGGGTGAGGAACGTGCCCAGGATCGTGAGGCTGAACGTCGCGCACAGGAGCGACAGGTTCCACACGCGCAGCATCCCGCGGCGCTCCTGCACCATCACCGAGTGGAGGTAGGCGGTGCCCGTGAGCCACGGCAGGAGCGACGCGTTCTCCACGGGGTCCCAGCCCCAGAACCCGCCCCAGCCCAGCACCTCGTAGCTCCACCACGCCCCGAGGACGATGCCGATGGTGAGGAAGCCCCAGGCGAGGAGGGTGGCGCGGCGCGTCTCGACCAGCCAGCCCTCGCCCAGTCGGCCGGTCGCCAGCGCAGCGATGGCGAACGCGAAGGGCACCGTGAAGCCCACCAGGCCCAGGTAGAGCATAGGCGGGTGGAACGCCATGAGGATGTGCTCCTGCAGCAGCGGGTTCGGCCCAGGGCCGTCGTAGCCCGGGGGGACGTCCACGCGGCTGAAGGGGTTGGCCGGTCCGAGCACGAGGAGGAAGAAGAAGAGGCACACCACGAACATCACGAGCAGCGCGGTGCCGACGAGCGGATCGCTGAGCCGCTGCCGGAAGCGGCGCGCCACGTGCACGGTGAAGCCGGTGAGGATCAGCACCCACAGCAGGATCGAGCCCTCGAGCGCCGACCACATCGTGGCGACGTTGAAGATCCGCGGCGTGCGCGTCGAGCCGTTGTCGTGCACGAAGCTCACGGTGAAGTCGCGGGTGATGAGGGCGCGCTGCATCGCGATGACCGCGACGACCGCGCCGAGCAGCACCAGGAGGCTGTAGCTCCAGCCGGTCTCCAGCAGCGGCGCGCGCTTCGTGCGCAGACCCCATGCGACGGTGAGGATCCCGAGGGCGGACGCGGCGACGCCCAGGACGATCCCGGCCGTTCCGAGCGTGGCGTTCACGGAGCGGACGGTGCGTCGCTCTGGCCGTCTTCGGCGTCGGCGATGCGCTCACCGTTGTCGGCCTCGTACTGCTCGTCGTGCTTCACCAGGATCTCGTCGCTCTCGAAGTAGCTGAGCGTGGGGTCCCACCGTCCCTCGAGCACGACGGCGGTGCCGAGCTGGAACAGCTCCGGGAGGCCGCCGGTGTGGTGGACCTCGACGGTCTGGTCGTTCCACACGACGTCGAACACCAGCGGATCGTCGGACGGGTCGGGTTCGGACTCCACCGCGCCGAGCATGCGGATCCGATCGTCACCGAGGTCGGTACGGGCGTCGTAGGCCTCGTCGGCCTCGTAGAAGTACAGCGATGCCTCGGTGAGGCCCTGGTACGCCACCACGCCCACGGCGATCAGCACCACCGCCAGGAGGCCGTAGGCCCACCAGCTGCGACGGCGCGGCGCAGGGTTCGGCGCGGACGGGTCGGGGGCCGTCCGCGGGGTCAGCTCCACCGGCGCTGCTCCGGCGGCACGCGCCCGGCGAGCGAGCGGCCCCGGCGGACCGTGCGGAACGAGTAGGCGGCCAGGACGGTGAGCCCGATGCCCCACCCGAGGGCCACGTGGAAGGCGTGCGTCATGGCGATCACGGCGCGGCCACCCCGGCCTCGGCCCGCCGTTCCACGATCGCCTGGTCGAGGCCGACCGTGCCGAGCCGCTCCTCGAGCCACCCCACCCGGAAGCGGTGGACGAGGAGCCAGCTGAACAGCAGGCCCATCACGACGATCCCCAGCACGAGGGTGAAGAGCATGGTCCCCTCGATGGTGGGGTCGAGGCGGGTGATGGTGGCGGTCTGGTGCAGCGATCGCCACCAGTCCACGGAGAAGTGGACGATCATCACGTTCGGGAACAGGAGCAGGCCCACGACGGCGCCGCGGACACCGCGGGCGGCGGCGTCACCGGCCTCGTTGTCGATCCGACGAAGCGCCTGCACGCCGATCAACATGATGAAGAGCAGCGTGGTGGACGTGATGCGCGGGTCCCACTGCCAGTAGGTGCCCCAGGTGGGCCGGCCCCAGATGGAGCCGGTGACGAGGGCGAGCCCGGTGAACACGGTGGCCACCTCGGCGGCCGCTCCTGCCAGCACCCACCAGCCCTCGCTGCGGCGCCAGAGCCACATGGCGGAGGCGAGCGTGGTGATCGCGCAGCCGAGGTACGCCGAGATGGCGGTGGGCACGTGGAGGTACATCAGGCGGACGCTGTCCTGCATCTGGCGGTCGGCGGGGCTCCACACCAGGGCGTAGAGCAGGAGGAGCGCCAACCCCGCGACGGTGAGGGCGCCGAGCACCCGCGTGGCGGGCGAGCTGGTGGTGGCCGACGTGTCGGCGCGGGGGGCGGTCATGCTTCCTCCAGGAGCGGGCCGAAGGCGAGGGTGCCGAAGGCCACGTAGAGCAGGGCGAAGGTGACGAGGAGGCCGCACCACGGCCAACCGTCGGCGGCCACGCCCCCCAGCGCGGCCTCGAACGCCTTGGTGGCGCCGATGAGGACCGGCGCGAGCACCGGCAGGAGCAGGATCGGGAGCAGGGTCTCCCGCACGCGGAGACCGGCGGCGAGCACGCCGTACAGCGTGCCAGCGGCAGCCAGGCCCGCGGTCGCGGCCACGCACGTGGCGAGGAGCAGGGGCACACCGGTGATGTCGGGCCCGTACATCACGACCACGCCCACGGCGAGCACGACCTCCAGGGCCGCGAGCTGCAGGAAGATGGCAGCCGCCTTGCCGAGGAAGATCCCGGCCGGGTCGAGGCCCGAGAGCCGCAGCGAGTCCCGTCCCCCGTCGGCCGACTCGATCACGAAGGCGCGCTGGATCGCGAGGAGGCTGCAGAACAGCACCGCCACCCAGAACAGCCCGGAGCTGGCCCGATCGAGGATCCCGCGATCGGGGTCGAGCGCAACCCCGAAGAGGATCAGCATCAAGATCGCGAAGGGCGCGACCTGCTGCGTGGTGACGTGCGAGCGCAGCTCGATCCGCAGGTCCTTGCCCGCCACCAGCCCGGCGTCACGGAACAAGGGCCGGCTCCTGGGTCGTGGCAGCGGTCGGAGCGGTGATGGTGCCACCCGCGATCGTCACGGTGCGCCCGGCGAGCGCCTCGGCGCGGTCGAGCTCGTGGGACGCCAGCAGGATCGTGGCCCCTGATGACTGGGCGCGGCGCACGAGGCCGTCGACGAGGTCGCGGCCCTCGTGGTCGAGGCCGGCGTGGGGCTCGTCCAGGAGCCAGAGCTCGGGACGGCGGGCCACGACGCACGCCAGCGAGGTGCGGCGGCGCTGACCGGCCGAGAGGCGGGTGACGAGGAGGTCGGCGAGCCGACCGGTGAGCCCGCAGGTGTCGAGGGCGGCATCGATGTCGGCCACGGGAGCCCCGGCGGCGCGGCCCCAGAAGCGCACGTTGTCGGCGACGGTGAGCTCCTCGTAGAGGCCGGTGGCGTGGCCGAGGAGACCCACCCGACGGCGCAGCTCGCGCGCCTGTCGGCGGTCGGTGAGGTCGTGGCCCAGAACCGTCGCCTCGCCGCGCGCGAGGGGGGTGAGGCCGGCCAAGCAGCGGAGGAGGGTGGTCTTGCCGGCGCCGTTCGGACCGCGCAGCAGCACGACCTCTCCGGCCGAGACCTCCAGGTCGATCCCGGCCAGGGCGGGGAACCGGCCCAGGAGCGTGACGGCCCCGCGGAGCTGGACGACGGGTTCCATGGGAGCCGGGCAAGTCTACGGACGGCCCTTCGTCGCCACCAAGGCGCGCAGGGGCGCAGGTAGCCTCCGCCGCCATGCGTATGGCGAGGGTGCTCGGGGCGGTGGGGCGCGTGCTCATCGCCGCCGGCGTGCTGATCCTCCTGTTCGTCGCCTACCAGCTGTGGGGCACGGGGATCCGCACCGCACAGGCGCAGAACCAGCTCGAGGACGACTTCCAGGAAGCCCTCGAGCAGGTGGAGCCGACGACCACCACCACGACGACGCCCGGCGCCACCACCACGACCACCCTCCCCGAGACGGCGCCCCCCACCGCACCGGTCCCCGAGGGCGAGGCGACGGCCCGCATCCAGATCCCCGCGATCGGCGTGGACAAGATCGTGGTCGAGGGGGTGGCGCTCCCGGATCTGAAGAAGGGGCCGGGTCACTACCCGCAGACGCCCCTCCCCGGCCAGGAGGGCAACGCTGCCATCGCCGGGCACCGCACCACCTACGGCGCGCCCTTCAACCGGATCGACGAGCTCGAGCCCGGCGACGAGATCATCGTGACGACCGTGCAGGGCGAGTTCACCTACGTGGTGTCGGAGACGCTCATCGTGGCGCCGAGCGAGGTGCAGGTGCTCGACGACAAGGGCGACGACCGCCTCACGCTCTCGGCGTGCCACCCGAAGTACAGCGCCCGACAGCGGATCGTCGTCGTGTCGATCCTCGCCCCCGAGGAGCACCCGCTCCCTCGGCCCACGCGCGCCGTCGACGCGCCACCGCCCAAGACCGTGGACAGCATCGACGGCGAGCGTGGGAGCAAGACGCCAGCGATCTTCTGGGGGCTCGTGTGCGCCCTCATCTGGTTCCTCGCCTGGCTGGTGGGACGCAAGTGGCGGAAGTGGCCGTGCTACCTGATCGGGTTCCCGTTCTTCATGGTGGCGCTGTACTTCTTCTTCGAGGAGTTCAGCCGCCTGCTGCCCAGCAACTTCTGAGGGCTACCGGCCTCGGAACACCGGTCGGCGCCGCTCTCGGAACGCCGCGATGCCCTCCTGGAGGTCGTCACTCGCCCACGCGCGGTCCCACGCCGCGAGGACGTCCGGGTCCTCGCCGCGGCCCACGACCATCTCGAGCTTGTTGAGGGCCACCTTCGCGCCCGCCAGCGTGAGCGGGGCGAGCGCCGCGATGTCGTCGGCCCACCCCAGCGCGGCGTCGAGGTCGCCGAGGCGCTGCACCAGGCCGAGGCGGTGCGCCTCCTCCCCGGTGCACGTGTCGGCGCCGAGGAGCATGGCCCGAGCCGGACCCGCTCCGGCGAGCAGGGAGAGGCGCTGGATCGTCCAGTGGTCGACGAGGAGCCCGAGCTTGGCCGCGGGGATGCCGAACCGCGCGGCAGGCGTGGCGACCCGGAGGTCGCAGGCGACGGCGAGCTGGGTGCCGAGCCCGAGGGCGGCGCCGTCCACCGCCGCCACGTGCGGACGCGGGTCGTCGCGCAGGGTCGACAGGACGTCGCGGAGCCGGTCGGTGAAGCCCCCGTCCTCCACGCCGGACAGGTCGGCGCCCGCGCAGAAGTGGCCAGCCGCGCCGGTGATGACGATCACGCGGGCGTCGGCGACCTGCCCGTGCGCCGCGAGCAGCTCGTCGAGGGCGGCGTGGTCGAGCGCGTTGCGTCGCTCGGGCCGGTCGATCGTGAGCAGCGCGACCGGTCCACGGTCGTCCAGGTGGATCACACGGCGACGGTAGTGCGACGTGTGCGGGCCCCTATGCTCGAGCGGTCCTGTGGGCACCCCGAGCAACGCAAGGCGGCGAACGAGATGCGACGAAGCAAGGCCCTGGCGATGGCGGCGTCGCTGTGCGTCCTCCTCGGCGCCGCCGGCTGCGGCGGGAAGGGCAAGCAGAGCGAGGACGAGATCGTCGCCGATGTGTCCGCCACGCTCCAGGCCGGCAACAAGGACCTCGACGACAAGGAGGCCGACTGCTTCGCGAAGGTCGTCATCGATGAGATCGGCGTCGAGGACGCCCGCGACATCAAGGTCACCGAGGACGAGCCGTCGAAGGAGCAGAAGGACGCCATCGCGAAGGCCACCATCCGTGCACAAGACGAGTGCGACCTCGCCGCAGCGGGCTGACACGGTGGCCGGGCGCACGAGGAGCGCGTGCTGATGGACGGCGCCGCCCGTTGGGAGCCTGATCCCACCGGGAAGCACGACCACCGCTACTGGGACGGCACGCGGTGGACCGGGCACGTCGCCGACGCCGGCGTGGCGAGCACCGATCCGTACGAGCCCGCCGTGGTCTCACCGGATGCCCCCACCGGCGTCACCCGGATCCCCGGGGATGACACCGCCACGTTCCCCACCGTCGCCGCTCCGGTGTACGTCCCTCCGTCTCCGGTCCCCACCGGCGGCGTCGAGCCTGGCGCCGGTCGGGCGCGGCGAGCCCTGGTCATCGGCGGCGCGATCCTCGCCGCGGTCGTGCTCGCGGTGATCGGGGTGGTCGCCTTCGGCGACGATGACGAGCCCGCCGGGCCGCTCGCCGACGGGGCGGTGCCGACGACCGGATCCACGTCGACGACCCAGCCTGAGACGCCCTCCGCCGACGGCGGGGAGGACGAGCTGCCCGGCGGCTTCCCGGATGACGAGGTGGACGACCTGCTGCAGGACGCCTACGGGCTCACCGACGAGCAGGCCCGCTGCCTCGTCGACCGGATCGGCGACGCGATGCAGGACGACGAGGTCGATGAGGAGGAGGCGCTCTCGAGCATCCTCGAGTACTTCGCCGACTGCGACATCTCCCTGGAGGACATCGCCGGGGGTGGCGGGGACTAGCGCCCCGTCCAGCGCGGCGGGCGCTTCTCGGTGAACGCCGCGATGCCCTCGGCCGCGTCCTCGGTGGACGCCGTGACCGTGAGCAGCGGGTGGAGCAGCCGCAGGCTCGCCTCGACCTGCTGGTCCCACACCGCGTAGAAGGAGTCGAGGCCGTGGCGGAGGGCAAGGGGTGATCGCCCGGCGAGCTCCTGCGCCAGCTCGTCCACCGCGGCATCGAGCTCGTCAGCCGGCACGACCGTGGTGACGAAGCCGATCCGCTCGGCCTCGGCGGCGTCGACCCGCCGGCCGGTGAGCATGAGCTCGAGCGCGCGCTTCGGGGGCATCGCTCGGAGCATCGGCACGGTGACCATGTGCGGCCACAGGCCCAGGCCGATCTCGGGCGTGCCGAAGACGGCATCGTCAGCGGCGACGACGAGGTCGCACGCCAATGCGAGCCCGAAGCCGCCGGCCAGCGCGTAGCCGCGCACGCGTGCGATGGTGGGCTTGCCGAGGGCGTAGAGGTCGCGGAAGAGGTCGGCCAGCTGGCCTCGGGCGTCGTGCACCTCGCTGAAGCGCTCGCCGCTGGCCATGCCCTCGAGGTCGGCGCCGGCGCAGAACGCGGTGGTGCCGGCGCCGGTGAGGATGATGACGCGCACATCGTCGTCCGCCTTGGCGACCGCCAACGCCGTGCGCAGCTCCTCGACCAGCGCCCACGACAGCGCGTTGCGCCGCTCCTCGCGATCGATGGTGAGCCTCGCGATCCCGCCGTCGACCTCGTAGCGCAAGGCCGTGAACCGTCCGTCGACCATGGTCGGGACGGTAGTGGTCCGCGGCCGGGGTCCCCGTCCCCGCGGCACCGGCTCGGTACCGTCCTCCCGTGCTCACGCTGTGCATCGGGGTGGCGGCGGGGCTGATCGTGGGGCTGGCACGACCACCCGCAGGCCGGCACACGCTTCGTCCGCGCGTCGTGCAGATCGGGCTCATGGCGGTGGGTGCCGGCCTCAACGCGCTCTCGGTCCTCCTCGACGGCACCGCGGCCCTCGTCGCCCTGGTGCTCTCGCTGGCCGTGCTCACCGCGGTGGCCGTCGCCAACCGCCACATCACCGGGGTCGCGGTGGTGGGCGTCGGCCTCCTGCTGAACCTGACGGCGGTGGCGGTGAACGGCGGCATGCCGGTGCGGCCCAGCGCGCTGGTGGCCGCCGGCGCCGTCGACGAGGGCGCGTCGATCTCGATGGACGACCCGCGGCACCTCGAGTCGCCCGACGACCCCTTGCCGGTGCTGGGCGACATCATCCCCGTGCCGCTCACCAGCGAGGTGCTCTCGTTCGGCGATCTGATCGTGATCGTGGGGGTCGCCGACGCGGTGCGCGAGCTGAGCCGGCGCCGAGCCCGTCCGTCGACGCGGCCGGCGGCTCAGCGCCCCGCCGCGACGGCGAGCGCGAGCGTGGACCAGGACTGGGGCACCGCACCCAGCGGCGCCGCCGTGTCGGGCGCCCAGTGCTCGGCGTACCCGGAGCGGGAGGCGCCGGCGACGATCGACCTGGCCAGCGCCGAGCGGGCCTCGTCCGAGCCCGACCTGGTCGACGCGACCCACAGCACGTAGCCCAGCTGCGGCCACGCCGAGCCGCGCCAGTACGCCGTGGGGTCGTAGGTGGGCTCGGCGGCGTGGACGCCCCGCGGGCCGTACGGAGCGCCGAAGGCACCCGGGTCGACGAGCGCGGAGAGCGCGTCGGCGCGAGGGCGGAGCAGCACGGGCAGCAGCGCATCGAGCGTCCGCGTCGCGCCCGAGCCGGCCGCCGTGGACCCGTCATCGACCCACGTCACCAGCTCGGCATCCCACCGCTCGTCGATCGCCTCGGCCAGCTCGCTGGCCTCGCCGCGGAGCTCGTCGTCGCCCGTCACGGCGGCCAGCTCCATCGCGTTCCAGGCGACCAGGGCGCTGAAGCCCGCCGACCCCACCGCGAACGCCGCGTTGTGGAGCGGCGTCCCGCGGCTGCTCCACTCGATCGACGCGACGAGGTCGCCCTTCCACCGGTACCGCGCCGCCGCGCTGCTGCCCGGGATGGCGTCGTCCCAGCGCGGGCTGTCGTCGCAGCCCGACTCCCACGGGTGGCAGACCTCCACCAGCCCCGCCGGGCTGCGCCGCCGCTGGCGGAGCAGGAAGGCGAGACCACGGTGGGAGCGGTCGACGACCTCGTCGCTTGGGGCGAGCCCGAGCCGGACCAGCTCGGCGACGGCGTGCCCGTACATGGGCGGCTGGGTGATGGTGGAGGCGCCTGATCGGCCCCAGAGGTCGGCGTGCGGGGACGGCCCGTCGCCGTAGCGGAGGTGAGGAACGAACCCGTCCTCGGCCTGGACCGAGAGCGCGCTGTGGAGCTCGGCGATCGCCCGCTCGTCACCGAGGTGGGCCCACACCACGGCGTGGAAGCAGCTGTCCCAGAGCCACTGCCACGGGTAGGTGACCGCGTTCGGCACGCAGAACCCACCCGCGGTGTCCGCCCGCCAGGCGGCCTCCAGCAGGCGCCGCGCGTCGGCGGCGAGCGACTCCACGGTCGGTAGCGTGCCGCCGTGCCCGAGGCCGCCTTCGTGTCGTTCCGGCTCGGACGTCACGATGGCGTCTCGGTCGTCGCCGGCACGTGGGCTCGCGTGCTGCGCGACCTCGGCTGGACGGTTCGCACCGTCGCCGGCGACGGGCCGGTCGACCACCTCCTCCCCGGCCTCGCTCTCGGGGCCGTGCTGCCCCCGTCCGCGGCCGAGCTCGCCGAGGCGCTGCACGGCGCCGACGTCGTGGTGGTGGAGAACCTCTGCACGATCCCGCTGAACCTACCGGCGGCCCGCGCCGTGTCCGCCGTGCTCCGAGGGCGGCCCGCCGTGCTCCACCACCACGACCCTCCGTGGCAGCGCGCGCAGTGGGCCCACGTCACCGAGCTCCCCCCCACCGACGTGGCATGGCGGCACGTCACCATCAACCACCTGACCGAGGAGCAGATGGCGGCGCGCGGCATCGCGGCGACGACCATCTACAACGGCTTCGACGTGGACGAGCCGCCCGGTGATCGCGGCGCGACGCGAGCGGCGTTGGGGGTCGCGGACGACGAGCGCCTCGTGCTCCACCCCGTGCGCGCCATCGAGCGCAAGGGCGTGCCCGCAGCGCTCGAGCTCGCCGAGGCGCTGAGCGCGACCTACTGGCTGCTGGGCCCGGCGGAGGACGGCTACGGGCCGACGCTCGAGGCGCTCCTCCGGGGCACCCGTGCGCGCGTGATCCATCGAGCCTCGCCGGGGACGATGGCCGACGCCTACGCGGCCGCCGACGCCGTGGCCTTCCCCTCCACCTGGGAGGGGTTCGGCAACCCGCCCGTGGAGGCGGCGATCCACCGGCGGCCCGTCGCGGTCGGCGCCTACCCGGTGGCCGACGAGCTCCGCGCCCTCGGCTTCCGCTGGTTCGACCCCGACCGCCCCGAGGAGCTCGATCGGTTCCTGCGCGACCCGGATCCGACGCTGCACGACCACAACGCCGCCTGCGTCCGGGAGCACCTGGGGCTCGATCGCCTGCGTGGAGACCTGCAGCGGCTCCTGGCAGGCTGGCCGGCGTGACCTCTGGGCCGATCGACCCCGAGCTCGAGCGACGGGCGCGCATCGCCCGATGGGTCGTGATCGGCCAGCGCGTGGGCTACGGGCTGTTCGTCGCGGCCACCGCGCTGTTCGTGCTGGGGTTCGCGATCGGCTTCGACGGATGGGTGGGGCCGACGATCGTGGCCTGCCTGGTGGTCGGCTCGCTCGTGCTCGCGCCCGCGATCGTGTTCGGCTACGCGGTGAAGGCAGCCGAGCGGGAGGACCGCGAGCGAGGTTTGTGACCGGGCCGTCCGGGGTGGCACGCTCGGCTGGTCAACCGATCCAGGGGGAGCCATGGTCACCGCTGCTGTGCTGAAGGGCGTCGGCGAAGACGTCCAGGTCCACGACGACATCGAGATGGCGCCACCCGGAGCGGGTGAGTGCAAGGTGAAGATCGTCGCGTCAGGTGTCTGCCACTCGGACCTGTCCGTGCAGAACGGCACCATCCCGCTGCCGCCGCCGATCGTCCTCGGCCACGAAGGCGCGGGGATCGTCGAGGAGGTGGGCGAGGGCGTGTCGTCGCTCAAGCCCGGTGATCACGTGGTGCTCTCCTTCGTACCGGCCTGTGGGGCTTGCTACTACTGCGAGCGCGGTCAGGGCTTCCTGTGCGAGAAGGGCGCGATGGCCGCGGCCGGCGGCATGCTCGACGGCTCCACCCGGCTCACGCTCGACGGCCAGCCGCTGCGCCAGATGGCCATGTGCGGCACGTTCGGGAACTACGCGATCGTGCCCGAGATCTCCCTGGTGAAGATCGACGACGACGTCGACCTGCGCTTCGCGGCCCTCATCGGTTGCGGCGTCCTCACCGGCGTCGGCGCGGCCCTGAACACCGCCGACATCCGCACGGGCGACACCGTCGCCGTCGTCGGGTGCGGCGGCGTCGGCCTGAACGTCATCCAGGGCGCCAAGATCGCCGGCGCCGAGAAGATCATCGCCGTCGACATGTTCGAGTCGAAGCTGAAGATGGCCGAGCAGTTCGGCGCCACCGACCTGGTGAAGGCAGACGAGGGCGACCCCGTGAGCAACGTGGTGGGCCTCACGCCCAACGGCCGCGGCGCCGATGTGGCCTTCGAGGTGATCGGTCTCGGCCCCACCATCGAGCAGACCATCAACATGACGCGCAACGGCGGCGAGGCGATCCTCGTCGGGGTGCCGCGCATGGACGTGATGCTGAACCTGAACGCGGCGTTCACGTTCCTGTACCTGGCCAAGACCGTGAAGGGCTGCTGGTACGGGTCGAGCAACGTCCGGGAAGACATCCCCAAGCTGATCGACCTGTACCGCGACGGCAAGCTCAAGCTCGAGGAGCTCGTCAGCCGCGAGATCGGCGTCGACGGTGTGAACGAAGCCTTCAGCGCGATGACCGGGGGCGAGGTCGCGCGCAGCCTGATCACGCACGCGCACTGACACCCAGGGCTTCGCCGGACCGAGGTCCGGACGCGAGGAGGACCGGCCCCCAGCGGCCGGTCCTCCTTCGCGACAGGAAGCGTCAGCCCGACGGGGCTACCAGCCTCCGCTCTCTCCAACGCGGGGCGGGAGGGAGTTCGTGTAGCGACGCCGACGGGCCTGGACGGCCAGCAGGCTCACGCCGAGCTTCCGGGCGGGGAGCGGCCGGAACGGCTCCGGCGGGCGCCGGGCGGTCGTCGCCGGTGACTGCTTGGGCGGTCGCACGCCGAAGGGGTTCCACGCGCACCGCCCCTACTCCTGCTGGCGGGTCCATGCCGTGGTGTGGCGGTCTTCACTCGTCCAGCGGTCGTTAGGCTCCCGCCATGGAGGAGGCCAGGCCCCACGCTGCCCGTCTCCCCGCGGCGCGCCGCCGAGAGCAGCTGCTGGAGGTCGCCCTCGAGGTCTTCGGCGAGCTCGGGTTCCACCCCGCATCCATGAACGACGTGGCCGAGGCGGCGGGGGTCACCAAGCCTGTGCTGTACCAGCACTTCCGGTCCAAGCGGGAGCTGTACAAGCAGGTCCTGACGGACGTCGGCGACCACCTCCTGGACGCCATCTCCAAGGCGACGGCGGCCGCCAAGTCGCCGCACGAGCAGGTGGAGCTGGGGTTCATCGCCTACTTCCGGTTCGTCGAGTCCAACGAGGCCGCCTTCCGAGTCCTCTTCGGTGGCGGGACCCGCCGGGATGAGGAGTTCGCGGCGCAGGTCGCCATCGTCGAGGGCGCGATCGCAGAGGCCATCGCCGCGCTCATCGACGTCGAGGAGCTCACGGTCGAGCAGCGCCGCCAGCTCGCCCACGGCCTCGTCGGCCTGGCCGAGGGGGCGAGCCGGCTGTGGATGGACGAGGGCGCGAAGGAGCCGGCCGAGGAGGTGGCCCGGCTGATGGCCGATCTGGCGTGGCGCGGCCTGCGGGCCATCCGCGACACCTAGCCCTCCGTCACCACCTCGTCCTCAGCGTCGGCCGCGACGGCCGGGCGGCGCAGCGACACGCCGATCGAGACGGCCAGGATCGTCGCGATCACCGCGAGGGACGCACCGACCGGGACGTGCCACCACTCGGTGAGCAGCATCTTGGTGCCGACGAACAGCAGGATCGCGGCGAGGCCGGTCTTGAGGTACGTGAAGCGGCCCATCATCCCGGCCAGGAGGAAGTACAGGGCGCGCAGCCCGAGGATCGCGAACGCGTTGGACGTGAACACGAGGAAGGGCTCGTCGGTGACGGCGAAGATCGCGGGGATCGAGTCCACGGCGAACACCACGTCGGTGGTCTCGATGGTCACCAGCACGGCGAGCATGGGCGTGGCGACCCACCGGACACCGTCGCGCACCAGGAAGCGCTGCCCGTGGTACTCATCCGTCATCGGCGCCCACCGCCCGAGGGCTCGCACCACGGGGTTCCGCCCTGGGTCCATCGAGTGCCCGGTGGAGCGGAGCATCCTCACGCCGGTCACGAGGAGCAGGCCGCCGAACAGGTAGATCACCCAGTGGAACTGCTCGAGGAGCGCGGCGCCGGCCGCGATGAACCCGGCCCGCAGCACGAGCGCCCCCACCACCCCCCAGAACAGCACCCGGTGCTGGTACCTGGTCGGCACGGCGAAGTACGAGAACAGCAGCGCGAACACGAACACGTTGTCCACCGACAGGCTCTTCTCGATCAGGTAGCCGGCGTAGTACTCGCCCGCTCGATCAGGCCCGGCGAACCACCACACGCCGATGCCGAAGGCGAGCCCGACGGTGATCCACGCCGCACTCGTGAGCGCGGCCTCTCGCATCGACACCTCGTGGGCGTCGCGGTGGAGCACGAGGAGGTCCACGGCGAGCGCGGCGGCGATGCCGCCGGCCACGAGGAACCACAGGTACAGGGGGACGTCCACAGAGATCCTTTCGACTGCCTCGAACGTTCGGACAGTCGAAGGTCTCGCTCCCGACGGTGTCGGGCGGGGTGACCGGGCAGCGCGCGTGGCACGAGCTGCCGGGATGACGGCCGGTCCCCGAGGGCTACTCCCCCTCGACGACCTGCACCCTAGCGGCGCGCAGGGCGCTCCTCCTCACCTTGCCGGCGTCGTCACGGAGCGGCTCGTCCACCACCTCGTAGGAGCGGGGCAGCTTGTAGCCCGCCAGGCGCTCCTGGAGGTGCTGTCGGAGGTGGTCGAGGTCCAGGCCGGGATCGGCTTCGACGATGGCGTGGACCCGTTGGCCCATGTCGTCGTCGGGGAGGCCGACCACCGCGCAGGAGCGCACGCCGTCGTGCTCCTGGAGCGCCGCCTCGACCTCGGCCGGGTAGATGTTGGCGCCGCCGCTGAGGATCATGTCCGTCAGGCGGTCGCCCAGGTAGAGGAAGCCGTCGTCGTCCAACCAGCCGACGTCGCCGAGCGACTCCCAGCCCCCCGGCCGGGTGCGAGGCTCCGCCCCCACGTAGCGGTAGCTGGGCGTGTCCCGGGTGGTGGAGCGCAGCCAGACCTCGCCCTGCTCGCCGGCCGGCAGCTCCCGGCCGTCCTCGTCGGTGATGAGCACGCTGCCCTCGGCGGGCTTGCCGACCGAGCCGCGGTGCTCGAGCCACTCCGTGCCCGTGATGATCGTGGCGGTCTGCCCCTCGGTGCCGGCGTACAGCTCCCAGATCCGGTCGGGGCCCAGCCACTCGATCCACGCGTCCTTGAGCCAGGGTGGGCACGGCTCCGCCAGGTGCCACACGAACCGCAGCGAGGAGAGGTCGTAGCGCTCGCGAACCTCCGTAGGGAGGCGCCAGATGCGCTTCATCATGGTGGGGACCAGGTACACCACGTCCACCGAGTGCTGCTCGATCGCAGCGAGCGTGGCCTCCGCGTCGAACCTCGGCAGCACCACGAGGTGGGCGCCCGCGAGCAGCGCGACGCACGACCACACGACGGGACCGTTGTGGTACAGCGGCCCGGGCATCAGGAGGCACCCGTCCGGGTCGACCCCGAGCGTCGGGCGCGCGTCCGGGTCCATCTGGGCGGGATCGCCGGCGACGATGAGCTTGGGGCGACCGGTGGACCCGCCGGAGGTGGGCGCCTTCCACGCCGGTGAGGTGACGTCGGCCAGCGGGGCGTCGTCGACCGACGGGTGGGGCACGTAGCCCACCGGCAGGCAGGTGCGCCCGGGCACGCGCTCGGGCTCGACGCCGACGACGACGGCGGAGTCGGCCAGCTCCACGATCTCGCGCAGCTCGGCGTCGGGCAGGCGGTACGACACGGGCTGCGGGACGGCGCCGACCTTCCAGGCCGCCGCCGCGGTGACGAACCACGCGATCGAGTTCGGGAGCGCGATCGTGACCATGTCGCCGAGCCCGACGCCGCGGGCTCCGAGGTCGCGAGCGAGCCGGTTGGCAGCGGCCTCGAACGCCGCCCGGGTGATCGACTCCTCGCCGCAGGTGATCAGCACGCGGTCGGGGTCGGCGTCGGCGAGGTCGGTGAACCGCCGCGCGTACGAGACCAGGTCAGCCATGCGAACCGGACGGTAGCCCTGGTGCCCCGACGAACCGGTGGTTGGGGGCATGGGTGCACGCCCGACGTGCACCGGTGCCCCGAACCCGAGGCCTAGGCGTGCTGGCGGAGGACCTCCTGCCAGCGCTTCGGGCTGACGGTGGCGGGCTTGGTGGAGGCGAGGAAGTCGCGCAGCAGCCGGTCGATGAGCTCCGGGCGCTCGATCGGGAGGAAGTGGCCGGCGCCCTCCACGATCTCGAGGCGGCTCCCCGGGATGAGCTCGTGGGCGATGTGGGCGTGGCTCACGGGGATCACCTGGTCTCGGTCGCCCCAGATGATCATGGTGGGCACCTCGTGGGCGAGGTACAGGCGGTCGCGCGCGCTCACCCGCTGACCGGCGATGTCGATGACCGCGCGGATGGTGTGGATGAAGGCGCGCTGCGCGCGGACATCGGTGAGGCGCTGCCACGCGCTCCACACCTCGCTGAGGAAGGGGTCGGCGCGGAGCCCGAACCGGCCGAGGGCGCGCCCGGCGACGCCGAGCACGTCGTGCAGCTCGTGGCGGAGCACCACCGGCAGGACGAACTCGGTGCCAGGCACGGTGAGGGCGCGCAGGAGCGGCGTGACCTCCTTGCCCAGGCCCCCGCTCGCCACGAGCACGAGCCGCTCGGCCATCTGCGGGAACTGGTAGGCGAACTGCATGGCCACGCCACCGCCGAGGCTGTGGCCCACGACCGTCGCCCGCTCGTGGCCGAGCACGCCCAGCAGGTCGCGCACGCCGGAGGCGTACGCGCCGAGGCTGTAGTCGCCCCGAGGCTTGGCGCTCTCGCCGTGGCCGAGCAGGTCGGGCGCGATCACCGTGTAGCGCTCCGCGAGCAGCGGCATCACCGGCACCCAGGTGCCGGAGCTCCCGGCGATCCCGTGGATCATGACGAGGAGCGGACCCTCGCCAGCCTGCCGGTAGGCCACCTCGTGGCCGTGGACCTTCGTCCACCGCGTGATCGATGCCTCCCGCACCAGCTCGCTGTGGGAGGCCCCCAGCCCAGGCAGCGGGACCACCTTCGCCTTCGCGCTCGTCGCCATGAGGATCAGAGGCTAGGAGCCTCAGCGGTGCAGCACGTAGTCGTCGAGGTCGGGCACCCTGGTGCGCTCCCAGTACTCGCGGAGGCTGAAGGGCCAGTTCTGGGCGGTGCGGCCCGTGGCGTTGCGGTACCAGCTGTTGACCGACGCAACGCCCCACGCCATCTGGAGGTTCTCGGCGTCGACCTCCTCGTTGAAGGCATCGTGGGCGGCCTGGGTCGGCTCGAGCGCCTTGGCGTCGTGGCGGAGGAGCGCCTCGATGCAACCGACCACGTGGTGCACCTCGCACTCCGAGAAGTAGGTGATGCTGCCGTTCACGACGATGTTCGTGTTGGGCCCATACAGCAGGAACAGGTTGGGGTACCCGGGGAGCGTGATGCCGAGGAAGGCCCGGGCGTCGCCCTTCCACCGGTCGTGCAGCTCGATGCCGTCGCGGCCGACGATGCGCATCGGCATGAGGAAGTCGGACGCCGTGAACCCCGTGCCGTAGATCAAGACGTCCGCCTCGTGCAGCACGCCATCCTCCGTCCGCACCCCGTCCGGCGTGATCTCCGCGATGGGGCTCGTGACGAGGTCGACGTCGTCCCGCAGGATCGTGCGAGCCCACGCGCCGTCGTCGCGGATGAACCGCTTGGAGAAGGGCGGGTAGTGCGGCATCACCGCCTCGAGCAGGTCCGGGCGGTCGGCGAGCTCGGCCTGCAGGTGCTGCGCGAAGAGCTGCCTGATGAGCTCGTTCACCTGGCTCACGCTGGCGCCGCCGGTGTCCCACTCCGCGTCGACCCGCGCCGCGACCATCAGGCCCTCGACGTTCTGCCAGAAGTTCCAGAAGCGCAGCCAGTTCGTGTAGCCGGGCACGTTCCGCAGGAGCCACGCCACCTCGGGCTCGACGTCGTCGCGGTAGTCGGGCGTGGGCAGGAACCAGGCCGGCGTGCGCTGGAGGATCGTGAGGTGGGCAGCCGGCTCGGCGATCTCGGGCACGAGCTGCGCGGCGCTGGCGCCGGTGCCGATGACCACCACGCGCTTCTCGGTGAGGTCGACGTCGTGGTCCCAGCGCGCCGAGTGGAAGGCGGGGCCACGAAACGTCGAGGCGCCTGGCAGGTCGGGGATGTTGGGCCGGTTCAGCTGGCCCACGCCGCTGACGATCGCGTCCGCCTCGATGGTGGAGTCGCCGGCGTCGTCCCGCACCTGCAAGGTCCATCGCATCGTGCCCTCGTCGAGCGCAGCCGACAGCACCTCGGTGCCGAAGCGGATGAGCGGCCGGAGCCCGAACCGGTCGGCGACGCCGCGGAAGTACTCGAGCAGCACCTCCTGGGTGGAGAAGTGCTGTGGCCAGTCGTCCCGCTGAGCGAAGGAGTAGCAGTAGAAGAGGTTCGACACGTCGACGCGGCAGCCGGGGTACGAGTTCTCCAGCCACGTGCCACCGACGTCGGCGTTCTTCTCGAGCACCACCACCTCGATCCCCGCTTGGTTCAGGCGGTGGGCGGCGGCCAGGCCCGACATCCCGGCACCGATCACCGCCACGCGGAACGGGCGATCAGGGGCGACGTCCTCGCGCCGCCAGGTGGGCGTCCGCAGGTCCTCGCCGAGGTTGAGCTCGTCCCGCAGCAGCTCGAGGTAGTCGTCGCTCGCACCGCCACCGGTGGCGAACGCCAGCAGGTCGCGCAGCTCGTCGAGGGGCAGCGCGCGCGCGTCGCGAGCGGGCGCGTCGCGCAGGCGCGCGATCGCCTCGACGGCGAGGGCGGTGCCCTCCTCCACCTGCGCCGGCGACAACCCATAGGTGGGGTCCATGAAGATCGAGAGGTCGGGCCGCAGGTGCTCTGGGATCAGGGACCTGTCGTCCAGGGTGCCGGCCAGCGCCGTGAGCAGCGGCGGGAGCACGCCGAGCGCCACCGCGGCGCGGATGGACTCGTCGTCGGTGTCGGCGAGCGGGCGGGTCAGGTCGACCATCGAGCAGCCTGGCTCAGACGGGGACGCTGGCCGCGAAGTCGGCCCAGGTGGACACCCAGCGGTCCCACACCGCCGCCGGGTAGTCGTGCCCCATCCCCTCGATCTCCACGTAGCGCGCGCCGGGGATGAGCTCGGCCGTGCGACGACCGCCGCTCGGGTCGATCAGGGTGTCGCGGCTGCCGTGCAGGACCAGCACCGGGAGCGCGAGCGCACGCAGCCCCTCGGCGCGCGAGCCGTCGTTGACCACGGCCATCATCTGCCGACCGATCCCCTCGGGGTAGAAGCAGCGGTCGTAGCCGGCGGCGGCCCGGGCCCGCGTGTCGTCCTCGCTCACCCAGGCGGGGTCGGAGCCGTAGATCGCGATGGCCGCGACGTGGTTGTCGATGAACTCGTCGCGCGACGCCGCCGGCTTGGCGGTGAGGACCGCCAGCGCCTCGGGCGAGCTCTGGCCGTGGTCGGGCTCTCCGGTCCGCGACATCACCGAGGTCATCGACAGGAGCCGCTCAGGGTGATCGATGGCGAGGCGCTGCACGATCATCCCGCCCATCGAGAGCCCCATGACGTGGGCGCGGTCCACGCCGAGCGCATCGAGGACGGCGAGGGCGTCGAGCGCCATGTCGGCCAGGGTGTACTCCTCGCCCTCGAGCTTCGAGGACAGGCCGACGTCGCGGTTGTCGAAGCGCACCACCTGGTAGCCACGCGCCGCGAACATCTCGCACCACTCGGCCGAGTAGCTGATGCACTGGGATCCGAGCCCGTTGACCAGCAGCAGGGTGGGGTCGGCAGGGTCGCCGAAGGTCTCGTAGTAGAGCTCGACGTGCCCGTTGCGAGCGATGGCCATGTCGCCTCCTCCAGTCGGTGAGCACAAACCTAGGTGCCGGTCAGTCGCCGCTGGTGTGGACCCGCCGGTGCTCGTCGACGGTGTGGCCCTCCGCCACCAGCAAGGGCGCCTGGGTCGGGGCATGCGTCCGGTAGAGGCGGCCGTCGCTGGGGACGACGCGCCACCACGGCAGGCCCGGCGTGGTGCGCAGCACGTTGGCGACGGCTTGGCCGCCACCGGGACGGCCCACCTCCTCGGCGAGCTCCCCGTACGAGGCGAGGTCGCCGGGTCGTAGCGCGCGCACGGCGTCGATCACCGCCTCCTGGAACGGAGTCCGCGGGTGGCCGTCCGGCACCGGGCGGGCGTTGGGAGGCAGCGGCGGGCCCGTCACGCTCGGGCGACGCCGAGCTCGGCGAGCGCGGCGGGCAGTGCGGCGACCAGGTCACGGGCGAGGTAGCCGACGGGGCGCTCGCGCTCGGCGACCTCACCGGCTCGGCCATGGATGGCGATCGCCCACGCCAGCGCGTGCACCGGTGCCAGGCCCTGGGCGAGGACGCCGCTGAGCGCCCCCATGAGCACATCTCCCGAGCCGGGGGTGCCCAGGCCGCTGGCGTCGGCGTCATGGCTCCACAGGCCCCCGCGGCCGTCGGTGATCACGGTGGTCGGCCCGCGGACCGCAAGAGGCCGGTGCAGGTCGTCGCCCAAGGCGAGCGCCAGGTCCGTCTCGTCCCCGTCGAGGCCGCCGAGCTCCGCCGCCTCGCTGGTGTTCGGCGCGACCACGAGGGCGCGTTCGCTCTCGGCCAGCGGGGGCGTCGCCGCCAGCGCCCCCGCGTCCAGGACGACGGTCGCGGCATCCAGGCGCTCGACCAGCGCGGGCACGGCGCCGGAGATGTCGGAGGCGTAGCCCGGCCCGATCAGCGCGGCACCGCTGTCAGCGGCGCGGCCCGACAGCTCGGCGCCGGGGTCGTCCTCGGGATCCCAGCCGAGCACGAGCGCCTCGGGGATCGCCACGGCCACGTGGGGGGCGACCGCCGGGTGGACCGCGAGCACCACGCGGCCGGCGCCGGCTCGCAGCGCGGCGTTGGCGGCCAGCACCACCCCACCTGGGCACTCGGGCGGCCCGCCGGCGATGACGACGGAGCCTCGGCGGTCCTTCGTGCCGCGGGGCGCCGGGAGCCGCTGCTCGTCGAGGAGCGCGAGCACCGGGTTCACCGCGGCGCCACCGGGACGTCCGAGGCGTCGGTCTCCGCCGCAGTGGGCAGGTGGGCGGTGTCGTTCCAGCGCACCAGCTGCAGCCGACCGTCGTCGGCGACGTACGTGGACACCGCGGTGTTGGCGACCTGCTCGGTTCGGTCGACCGCGAGCAGCGCTTGCTCGTCGAGGCCCTCGATCACGTAGCGGAAGAGCATGATCACGGCCTGGTGGGTGACGAGCACCACGTCCTCGTCGGCATGGTCGAGGCGCAGGTCGCCCAGCACCGCTCGGACGCGTGCGGCCACGTCGGCCCAGGACTCCCCGCCGGGCGGACGGTGGTAGAGCTTGCCGAGGAACGCCCGGGCGGCCGCCTGTTCGGGGAACCGCGCCTCGATCCCGGGCTTCGTGAGGCGATCGAGGATCCCGAACTCCCGCTCCCGGAGCCGCTCGTCGAAGGTCAGGCGCCTCGCCGTCCCGCTCGCTTCCATGGCCAGCTTCGCGGTGTCGACGGCGCGCCGGTACGGCGAGGACACGACGACGTCGGGCGGGCGCTCGAGGCCGTCGAACCAGCCCCCGAGGGCACGCGCCTGCGCCTCGCCGAGCTCCGACAGCGGCACGTCCATGTCCCGGATGGCGAGGTCGAGCTGGTGGCGCCCCGCTGCCAACGCGGCGTCGTTGGCCACGTTGCCCGCGCTCTGGGCGTGTCGGACGAGGTGCAGCGACCGGACGTGCGGCCTCACGCCGCCACCACCACGGGCGGCGAGGACGGAGGCACGCGCGACGTCATGGCCGCCCGGGTACCCACTGGCCGCCACCGCTACTCGACGTGGGCAACCGATCACGCGCCGGGCCGAGCCATCTCCACCCGCTCTCCACCACGTCTCCAAGCCTGGAGGAGGCTCGATGGCGGATGTTGGCGCCATGACCCGCCACGATCCCCTCGCCCACGACGTCGTCGTCGTCGGCGCACGCACCGGTGGCGCCGCGACCGCGATGCTGCTCGCCCGCCAGGGCTTCGACGTCGCCCTGCTCGACAGGGCCGACCTCCCCAGCGACACCCTCTCCACCCACGCCCTCTCCCGCGGCGGCATGGTGCAGCTCGCCCGCTGGGCCCTGCTCGACGAGGTCCTCGCCAGCGGCGCACCGCCGATCCGCTCCGCCGCCTTCGTCCTCCCCGACGGCCGCATCGACCGCCAGCTCAAGGTCCGGGCCGGGCTCGACTTCGTCCTGGCTCCCCGCCGCTACATCCTCGATGCGATCCTGCTGCGCGCTGCCGAGGAGGCGGGCGCCACGGTGCGCACTGGCGTCTCCGTCACCGGAACCCTCTCCGACCCGACCGGCCGGGTCACGGGCGTGACCCTCCGGGACCGGGCCGACCGCACGAGCGAGCTCTCGTCGCGGCTCGTGGTCGGCGCCGACGGTCTGCGCTCGCGCATCGCTCGCACGGTCGGGGCGAGGATCATCGAGGAGCACCCCGCCGACACCTCGCTCGCCTACACGTACGTCGCCGAGCTCGACGCCGAGGGCATCGAGTTCCACATCGGCGAGCGGTCGTTCGCCGGGGTGTTCCCCACCCACCATGGCGAGGCGAACGTGTGGATGTGCCTGCCCGGCGACCGCGGCCGAGTGGACGCCACCGACCGCGAGGGCAGCTACCTCGAGCTGCTGGAGGCAGCGTCGCCGTCCCTGGCCGAGCGCGTCGCGGCGGCCCGGATCACCGCGCCGATCCGATCGGCCATCGACCTCCCCAACGTCCTCCGTGAAGCGGGCGGCCCGGGATGGGCGCTCGTCGGCGACGCCGGCTACCACCGCGACCCGATCACGGGCCACGGCATCACCGACGCCTTCCGTGACGCCGAGCTCCTCGCCGGCCGCGCCGGTCAGCTGCTGCGCGGCGACCTCCCCGAAGCCGCCGCCCTGGCTGGGTACGAGCGCGACCGCAACGACGCCCTGGCCCCGATCTTCGAGGTCACCTGGCAGATGGCGCAGTTCCCGCCCATCGACCGCTTCGTCGAGCTGCAGAAGCACCTCGCCGCCCTGATCGACGAAGAGGCGACGTGGCTGGCCGAACGCCCACTGCTCATGCCGCGCCCCTCGGCCGCGACCGCGGCCTGACCCCCGATCCCAACAACCAACAAACCAACCCAGAAGGAACCATCCACATGACCACCGTCCAGAGCCCCGAGGCCGTGCGCAACGGCGTCGACACCACCACCCTGTTCGCCACCCTCGACGCCGTGAAGGCGGCGCCGGCGGCGGCCCAGTTCCAGTTCCGCGCCTCGAACCGTTGGATCTCCGGCACCCACAGCCAGAGCACCATCGACGGCTTCTTCGGCGTCGGCGAGGAGCGGGCGCACGAGC
Organism: Acidimicrobiales bacterium; assembly: GCA_045807565.1. Lineage (GTDB taxonomy): Bacteria > Actinomycetota > Acidimicrobiia > Acidimicrobiales > VFJN01 > VFJN01. The sequence goes on from JBJMHD010000130.1 coordinate 26,790, forward strand.
AGGCCACCACCCTCGACGTCGACCACCCGAAGGTGCTCGTCGGTTCGGACGCCGGTCCGACGCCCGTCGAGTACCTGCTCCACGGGCTGGCCGGCTGCCTCACCGCCGGCCTGGCCAACATCGCCGCCGCGCGCGGCATCGAGCTGACCGAGGTGACCTCGACCGTGGAGGGCGACATCGACCTCAACGGCATCCTCGGGCTCGACCCGGACGTCCGCAACGGGTTCTCGGCCATCCGCGTCGCCTTCGACGTGAAGGGCAACGCTCCCGCCGACAAGCTCGAGTCGCTCGTCGAGCAGTCCCGCGCACGGTCCGCCGTGTTCGACGTGCTCACCAACGGCGTCCCCGTGTCCATCGCGGTCACGGCCGGCTGACGGCCCCACCCATCGGACCGGTGGCTGCGCCCATGCGCGGCCACCGGACCGCCGGGTCCCGGAGCTCCCGCATGCTCGACCTCACCCCTCACCCCACGGCGGTGCTCGTCCCCCCGGCGGCACCGACCCTGCGCCGCGACCTGCTCTCGGGCGCGACCGCGATGCTGCCGTGGCTGACCGGCATCGTCCCGTTCGGCCTCGTGATCGGCGTCCGGGCCTCCAGCGCCGACATCCCGACGCTCGCCGGCTTGCTCACCGGGCCGCTCCTGTTCGGGGGCAGTGCGCAGCTCGCCGCCATCGACCTGCTCGACACCGGCGCCGCGCCCGTGATCGTGATCGGCGCCGTTCTCGCCATCAACCTTCGGTTCGTCCTCTACTCGGCAACGATGGCGCCGCACTGGCGTGGCATGCCGCGCTGGTGGCAAGGCGTCGCCGCGTCGGTCCTCGTCGACGCCTCCGTCGCTGTCGGCGTGGACGGCTATGCAGGGGCCGGGGACCGGACCCGCGGTCACCGGCACTACCTCGGGGGCGCCGCCGTCCTCTGGATCGCGTGGATGACCGCCATGGCGCTCGGCGCCACCCTGGGCGCACGGCTGCCCGGTGCGCTGCACCTCGAGCTGGTGATCCCGCTCTTCCTCGCCGGCGAGGTCGCCGCCCGGATCACGTCTCGAGCGGCCGCGCACGCAGCGGTGACCGCGGCCTGCGTCGGAGCCCTCGGCGTGGCGGCGCCGTTCCACCTCGGGCCGATGCTCGCGGTCGGAGCCGGCGTGGCGGTGGGCCTCCTGGCTGATCGGCGCTGGGCCCGATGAGCGCCTGGGCCGTCATCGCGGTGGCCGGCGCGGGGAGCTTCCTGCTCCGGATCAGCATGCTCGTCCTCGCCGCCCGCAGAGGCGTCCCGACGATCGTCGAGCGCGCCGCTGGGTTCGCCGTACCGGTCGCCTTCGCAGGACTCGCCGCCGGCGCCCTCGCCAGCTACACGGTGCGCACCGGCTCCAGCGCCCTGCCCGCGCTGGTGGGCGTCGCCGCCGGGCTCGCCGCCGTGCGTCGTACGGGGTCCGCGCCCGCCGCCATCCTCGTCGGCATGCCCACGATCTGGGTCCTGTCGGCGGTGACACCCTGATGGCCACCACAAGACCGCACGCCCGCTCCCACGGAGCTCCAAGCACGAGGAGAGGACCCATGGACACGCCAGCGCTCGGACAGACCGCCCGGCGCACGCGCTCGGTCACGGTGCACGACATCGAGCTGTTCACCGAGCTCACGGGGGACCGCAACCCGCTGCACTACGACGAGGAGCGCGCGGCGCGGTCACGGTTCGGTGCCCTCATCGTGCAGGGTGGCGTCACCTCGGGCCTCCTGAACGCCGTCGTCGCCGAGGACCTGCCAGGACCGGGCAGCGTGTTCCTCCACGTGGACTGGTCGTTCACCGCACCGGTTCGACCGGGCGACGACATCACCGCGGAGGTCGAGGTGCTCGAGGCGAGGGCCGACAAGCCGATCACGACCTTGCGCACCACGGTGACCCGCCACGATGGCGTGGTCGCCCTCCAAGGCACCGCGCTGGTGTGGCGTGAGGACCTCGAGCGACCGGGCCGATGACCCCCGAGCAGCTTGCGTCGGTCCGAGCCACCGCCGTCCTCGTCGAGCGTGCCATCGACCAGTGCGCCAGCTGCTTCTACGACGACCTCTTCGATCGGCATCCCTCCACTCGCCGCCTCTTCGCCGACGATGTGATGTCCGCAGGGGCCACCCTCCTCGACGAGCTCCTCGGGCTCATCGCCGCGACCGACGATCTGGGCGCTTTCCTGCTGCAGGCCCGGGCGCTCGGGCTGCGCCTCCAGCGACGAGGGATCCACGCCGCTGACTACGCGTTCGTGGGAGACGCGCTGATCGCCGCCATCGAGGCCGTGGTCGGCGACACCTGGACGGTCGACGTCGAGGCGGCGTGGCGCCGGATGTACGCGCTTGTCGTCGAGGCGATGCTCGAGGGCGCCGAGGAGGGCCTCTTCAGGTCCTCCGAGCGACGCGAGGCGTGACGACCCGGTGATCGAGCAGGCCGAGCAGACGGTCGGCGCGGTCGCGGGCGGCGTCCGCGGTCGCAGGATCGGGAGCAGCGGCGTCGGCGAGGTCGAGCGCCGCCTCCGCGGCGAGCAACGGCGCTCCCAACCCCTCGAACGCTGCGACGGCCGACTCGAGGCGCGCCACGTCGCCGCCGGCGACGCCGGCGGCATGGTCGGCGCGCGCAGTGATGAGCGGACCTTGGACGGACGACGTCAGCTCGACCAGTCGGTCGGCGACCTTGCCCGCACCGCCGAACCGCACGACGTCATGTCGCAGCATCGCCTCGAGCGCGTACGCCCCGCGCCGCGCGGCGAGGTCGGCGCCCCCCAAGAGCACGTCGTGGGCGACGTCCGGGCCCGAGCGCTCCATGGCCAGCCACCCGACGGCACGGTCTCGGTCGCTGCGGAACAGGCCGCTGTAGCCGTCGTCCGGCCAGAGCTCGGCGACTCGATCGATGTCACGGCTCCCGCCCTCGGCATCACCCGTGAGCAGCCTGGCCATCCCGACGAGGGACAGCACCCACCGCTCGGCCCCGAACGCTCCACGCGCCCGTGACTCGAGGGCGTACGGCTCGCTCAGCTCGAGCGCCGCCACCCCGTTCCCCGCCAGCAGCTCCACCCGAGGTCGGGCGAACGCAAGCCACGACACCCGGCCGCCGACGACGTCGCCGGCGGCGGCCGCCGCGCCACCGGTGCGCGCCTCGTCGAGCCTCCCGAGCTCGGTGAGGGCGAAGATGTGGTTGAAGAGCAGGATCGACCGCCCGGGACGTGTGAGGTCGGGGTCGAAGTGGTCGTGGAGGTCGAACGCCTCGTCGGCCAGGACGAGGGCGTCTTCGCCGCGGCCGGCGGCCGCCAGGGCGAGGGACCGGGCCCGGAGCACCTCGAAGCGGAGCCGAGGATCCTCCGTGTCGAGGAGCGGTCCGCTGCAGGCGAGCGCGTCGTCGACACGGCCCGCCATCGACAGGATCGTGGCCCGGTGGCCGGCGACGGCGTGCAGCGCCCACGGCGCTCGGAAGAGGTGCGCGGCGTCGTCGAGCACCGCGACGGCGCCCTCCGCATCGGTCAGGGCGTAGAACCGGTTCGACGAGCGCCGGCGGACGACGCGGACCCTGTCGGCCTCGGGAAGGTCGTCGAGCTGGATGCCGGCGAGGACCTCCTCGAGCAGCTCGGGCTCGTTGCGTCGGAAGTGGAGCTCGCCGAGCAGCTCCAGCGCTCTCGCCCCACCGCCCGCGGCGACCGACCGACGGACGAGGCGCTCCGCGATGACGTCGTCGCCTTCGAGGAGCGCGAGGCGTGCCGCGCTGAGCACGTCCTCCCGGTCGACCGCACCACCGCCGTCGAGCCGCCAGGCGACCAGGCGCACCCGATCGTCGCGGCGGCGGGCGCCGACCGCATCGAGCGCCTCGGCGAGCTCGCGACGCAGCCGCCGGCCTCGGAGCGCGGGGAGCTGGCGCAGCAGCACCTCCGCGAACAGCGGGTGGGCGAGCGACACCCCCGCTCGCCGTCCCGAGCTGCGGACGGTGAGCAGCCCGTGACGCTCCAGCGCCTCCAGCACGGCGTGGCCGGTGACCGCGGCAAGGGTGTCCAGGGCGATCTCGCCGACGATGGCGAGGAGCTCAGCGGCGTGGTGGTGATCCTCGTCGAGGCCTCGAAGCCGCTCGGCCACGAGGTCCTCGAACGAGGCGGTCGGCTGGAGGGGTCCGACCAGGCGCCACACGCCGTTGCGCTCGGTCAGGACGTTCGCCTCGCGAGCGGTGTGCACCAGCTGTCGGAGGACGCCGGGGTTGCCCATGGCCGCCTCGCGGAGGCGCTCGAGCGACTCACCGACGATCGGGCCGCCGAGGACGCGGTACAGGAGCGTGTCGATGCTCGCCGCCGGGAGCGGGTCGACGGCGAGCCGGAGCAGGTGCCCGTCCTTGACCAGGTGGTCGAACGGTGTCGGACCACCGGTGGTGCGCATCGTGACGACCGCGAAGAGGCTCCGCGATTGCACGAGGGACGCGACCAGCGCACGGGACAGCTCGTCGAGCTGATCGCCGTCGTCGACGAGCAGCAGCAGGCGCGCGCCTGTGGCCCGATCCCGAAGCGCCGCCGCCGCCCGGTGGAACACCGCCCCACGGTCGAGGTCGTCGGCGCCGACGGGCGAGGCGACGTCGACGGGCAGCAGGTGGGACAACGCCGCGAAGGGGATCGTGCGGGCCTCGGCATGACCGCTCACCCGGGCGCTCGGCATCCCTGCCCCCACGGCCAGCTCGAGGACCTTGTCGGCGAGGCTCGTCTTGCCGACGCCGGCACCGCCCGTGAGGAGCACCCCACCAGCGGCGTGGTCACGGAAGCAGTCCGCCAGCACCTCGAGCTCGGTTCCGCGCCCGATCATGGGCCAGCTCGAGCCGGGCGACGGTTCGGCGGCCGCACCCGTGCCCTCGGCCGGTCCGTCCGGGTCCGCGACGGACACCTCGTCGACGCGCACCGCCGCAACGAACCGGTACCCACGCCCGTGGACCGTCTTGATCAGACGTTGCTGCGCGCCGTCGTCCCCGACGGCGCGCCGGGCCGACTTGATGCGCGTGGTGAGCGCCGACTCGCTGACGAACCGATCGCCCCACACGTCGTCGAGGAGGTCGTTCTTCGTGACGATGCGATCCCGGTGCTCGACGAGGTACGCGAGGACGCTGAAGACCTGTGGCTCGAGGGCGACGGGCACGCCGGCGCGGCGCAGCTCGAACACGTCGGTGTCGAGGTCGAATGCTCCGAACGAGTAGATCAACGGCCGCCCTCAGGTGGAGCAGGCCACCCTACCGGTGCCCCCAGGCCGCCTACCGGGAGCCCATCGGAGCGGCGCCGTAGCGTGCGGTGGTGGCGTCGCTGCTCTCGCCAGAAGACCGGGCATGGGCCGGTCGAGCCCTCGGCGGACGGATCGTGTCCACCCGGCGGCTCAAGGGCGGCATCTCCGCGCAGACCGTGCTGGTGGTGGCGCAACGGCGCGACGGATCGCGGCGGCGGGCGGTGGTGCGGCGGCTGTCGGACGACTGGATCGCGGCGGAGCCGGACATCGTGACCCGCGAGGCCACGCTGCTCGACGAGCTCGAGGGGCGCGCCGTCCCCGCCCCGAAGCACGTGGCCCACGACCCGTCCGGTGCGCTGCTGATGACGTTCGAGCCGGGGCGCGCCGTCCACCACCCGAAGGACGCGACCACCTTCACCCGACGGCTCGTCGAGGCGCTGGTGCACGTCCACGCCGGTGGGCCGCCGCGCTCGCCCGGCCACCGCGACCAGGGGGCCCGGCTCGATGCGCACGTGCGCGAGGAGTCGCCACGGCGCAACGGCGTCGACGTCGACCCCCTGCTGTGGAGCCACGTCCGGCGGCTCTGGCCGTCGATCGAGCGCCGATCCCCCACGCTGATCCACGACGACTACCACCCCGGCAACGTGCTCTGGCAGCGGGATCGGATCACCGCCATCGTCGACTGGACGGTCCCGGGCATCGGACAGCCGGCCGCCGATGCCTGCTACCTGGCCCTCGACGTGTCGCTCGTCCGCGGGTTGGACGCCGGCGACGCGATGCTGGCCGCCTACGAGGCGGCGATGGGCGAACCCGTGCCCGACCGGCCGTTCTGGCAGCTGCTCTCCGCGACGCGAGCCGTCGGCATCGCCGACGCCTGGTACGCCTCCTGGGTCGACGTCGGTGTGCCGGGGCTGACGCAGCCGCTGGTCGACGAGCGGCTCGCCGCGTTCGTGGCTCGCGCCCTCGCGGAGCTCTGAGGGGCGACGCCGCACCGATGGCCGGCACAGGGACGCACCGGCACGACGCACGTCCTAGCTCGGGACGTGCAGGCGGCGGCGCACGACCTGGCGGGCGACGTCGAGCGCCCCGGGGTCCTGGTTGAGGACGAAGCTCGTGTTGGCGGCGAGGATGATGCCGTTCACCTCGAACGCCAGCTGATCGGCATCCTCGTCCTCGGGGAGCTGACCCAGCTCCAGCGCTCGCTCGACGAACTGGTGGATCTGACCCGAGAACGCTCGTTGGAAGGCGGCCACCTGCTCGTTGACGGGACCCGGCCGCGGGCCCATCTCGAGCACCGCACCCGCGAAGAAGCACCCGCCGGGGAACGTGCGACCCGCGAGGTGGTCGAAGAACGCCTCGCAGACGGCGATCAGCTGTGGCACCCCCGCCGGCGCGGCCAGCGCAGGATCGATGACCTCCGCCTGGAAGATCCGGCCCGCCTCCTCCACCGTGGCGAGCTGGAGGTCCTGCTTGGAACCGAAGTGCGCGTAGAGGCCGCTCTTGCTCATGCCCAAGGCCGCCGCCAGCTCGCCGATCGACAGCCCCTCGAGACCGTGCACCGTGGCGAGCGACACGGCCTGGCGGAGGATCGCCGCCCGGGTGCCGGCCCCTGCTCGTCGCCTGGTGTCGCTCGTCACGTTGACAAGATAGCACGATCGTTCGTACTGTCAACGGAAAGCACGAACGATCGTGCTAGCAATGGTCCTGAGGACCGAGGAGGACGTCATGGGAACCGACACGCTCGGCCGCAGCGATCGTCGAGACGGGACCGCTCCGGCGTTCGCCGCCTCCCCCGGCGCGCCCATCGACGTGCTCGACCTGAGCGTGCACGCCGGCGACGTGGCGCTGCTCCACGACATCTCGCTGTCGATCCGGCCCGGGGAGCTCGTCGCCCTCGTCGGCGGCAGCGGGGCGGGGAAGACCACCCTGCTCGACACCATGGCCGGGCTCCGCCGGGCGACCTCCGGGACCGTCACCTACCGAGCGCACGCCGCGGGCTTGCCCGCCGGCGACATCGGCTACGTGCCGCAGGACGACATCATCCACCGGGCCCTGCCGTTGCGACGGACGTTGCGCTACGCCGCCAGGCTCCGCTTGCCCGCCACCACGACGGCCGACGAGGTCGACCGCGTCGTCGACCAGGTCCTCAGCGACCTCGAGCTGGCCGACAGAGGTGAGGTCACCGTGGGGCAGCTGTCCGGCGGACAGCGCAAGCGAGCGAGCATCGCGGTCGAGCTGCTGACCCGCCCCCAGGTCTTCTTCCTCGACGAGCCCACCTCCGGGCTCGATCCGGCCACCTCGGCGGAGGTGCTGCGCGTGGTGAGGAGGCTCGCCGACCGCGGGATGACCGTGGTGCTGACCACGCACGACCCTGCCGAGATCGACGTGTGCGACCGCGTCGTGTTCCTCGCCCGCAACGGCCACCTCGCCTTCGCCGGCACCCCCGACGACGCTCGGCGCTACTTCGAGGTGACCAACCTCGTCCACGCGTACCAGCAGCTCGCGCACGAGGACACCCCCGAGCTGTGGGCGGCGCGCTTCGCGGCCTCCCGGGGCGCCGAGCCCGCCGAGCGCGCCCCGGATGCCGCGGGGCCGAGCGCCGTGGCGGGTCGCCGCCTCAGCCTGTTGCGGCAGTGCGCGCTGCTCTCGCGGCGGAACGCCGACATCCTGGTCCGGAGCCGGCTCACGCTCGCGGTGCTGATCGGCTCGCCGGTCCTCGTGATCTCGATGATGGCGGTGCTGTTCGCGCCGGGCGGCTTCGAGCGCATCGGCCCGGGCTCCGTGGGGCCGGTGCAGACCGTGTTCTGGGTCGCCTTCGCGGGGTTCTTCTTCGGGCTCACGTACGGGCTGCTCCAGATCGTCGGCGAGGTCTCGGTGTTCCGCCGCGAGCGGTTCGCCGGCCTGAGCGTCGTCGCCTACCTCAGCTCGAAGGTCGTCGTGCTCCTGCCCGTGCTCGCATCGGTCAACCTGACGATGCTCGCCGTGCTCCGGGCGCTCGACCGGCTGCCGGCGGCGGGCATGGGCACGTACGCGTTGCTGTTCGTGACGCTCATGGTCGAGTCGCTGTGCGCCCTCGCCCTCGGGCTGCTCACCTCTGCCGCGGTGGCCGACGCCGCCCAGGCCACGCTGGCGCTGCCGATGCTCTGCTTCCCGCAGGTGCTCTTCGCGGGCGCCGTCGTCCCCGTCGCCCAGATGTCCGGCGTGGGCCGCGTGATGAGCTCGGGCATGGCGAACCGTTGGGCGTTCGAGGCGCTCGGTCGCGGCCTGCACATCGACGGGCTCGACGGACGAAGCGCCGCCATCACCGCCTACTCGGACGCCTTCGCCGGATCGGTCCTCAGCGCATGCATCGTGCTCGCGGTGCTGGGGCTCCTGTTCACCGTGTGCGCCACCGGCGTCCTCGCCGTTCGCACGCGACGCGCCGGGTGAGACCGGAGCGTCGTCGACGCCTGGCGAGGGCTACTCGATCCGCATCCCCGAGATGGCCCGGCTGATGACGAGCTGCTGGATCTGCTCGGTGCCCTCGAAGATGTCCATGATCTTGGCGTCGCGGTGGAAGCGCTCGACCGGGTACTCGCGGACGTAGCCGTAGCCCCCGAGGATCTGGATGGCGCGCTCGGTGACCCACGTGGCGGTGCGGCCGGCCTTGAGCTTGCACATCGAGCCCTCGGCGTTGGTGTAGCCGCCGTTGCGGGCGAGCCACGCGGCGCGCCAGACGAGCAGACGAGAGGCATCGATCTCGGTGGCCATGTCGGCGAGCATGAACGCGATCGCCTGGTTCTGGATGATCGGCTTGCCGAACGCCTGGCGCTCCTTGGCGTAGCCCAGCGCATACTCGTACGCGGCCCGAGCGATGCCGACGGCCATCGCCGCGACCGCCGGGCGCGTGGCCTCGAAGGTCGCCATGGCGGGCTGCTTCTCGCCGGTCTTCTGGTGCTCGCGCGCCTTGGCCAGCTTCGCGTCGAGCTTCTCCTTGCCCCCGAGGAGGCAGGAGCCGGGCACCCGCACGTCCTCCAGCACGACCTCGGCGGTGTGCGAGGCGCGGATCCCGTGCTTCTTGTACTTCTGCCCCTGCGAGAGGCCGGGGGTGCCGGGAGGGACGATGAAGCTGGCCTGGCCCCGGCCCTTGAGCTCCGGATCGACGGTGGCGACGACCACGTGCACGTTGGCGATGCCGCCGTTCGTGATCCATGCCTTGGTGCCGTTGAGGACCCACTCGTCCTTCGCCTCGTCGTAGACGGCGCGAGTCCGCAGCGAGCTCACGTCGGAGCCGGCATCGGGCTCGCTCACGCAGAACGCGCCGAGCTTCACGTCGTCGGCGTCGCCGTAGCACTGTGGGACCCACTCGAAGACCTGCTCCGGCGTGCCGGTGCCGGCGATGCCCGCCGCCGCCAGACCCGAGCCGAAGATCGACAGCGCGATGCCAGCGTCACCCCAGAACAGCTCCTCCATGGTGACGGGGAGCGTGAGACCGGACTCGTCGCCCATCATGGCGTTGGCCATGAAGTCCATCCCGTAGAGGCCGATCTTGGCGGCCTCCTGGATGATGGGCCACGGGGTCTCCTCCCGCTCGTCCCACTCCTCGCCCGCCGGGCGAACGACGGTGTCGGCGAACTCGTGCACCCAGTCGCGGAGCTGCTTCTGGTCGTCGGACAGCTCCAAGGAGAACTCAGCCATTGGCACCTCTCGTGAGCAAGCGAAGTTACCGATCGGTAACAAGTTCGACGTTACCCATCGGAACCCCTCTTGCCCAACCCTGCCGGGCAGGAACGGCAGAGATCGAGGGCGAACCCTCTGGTGATGACAGACACGCGACACGCGCGTGGGGGTGGGGACCGAGACGAGATCCAGCGAGCGCAGCGCGGCGATCGCCAGGCGTTCCTCCAGCTCTACGACCTCCATGCTCCGATGACCTGGCGCCTGGCCCTCGTGGCCGGGCGGGACCGAGCGGCGGCCGAGGCCGCGGTGGTGGGGGCGTTCGCCCACGTGCTGGGCCACCCTGACCGCCGCGACCCGAACCGCTTCGCGCCCGTGGGTGCCCAGCTCCTGCGCTCGGCGCGCGAGGGCGCGATCGAAGGGGCGCACCGCGTCGCTGAGCCGGCCGGGCTCGAGGCGATCGCCGACGGCGCCCACCGCGACACCGTGCGGGCGTTCGACCGCCTGCCGGAGCGCTGGCGGAGCGTGCTCTGGCTCGACCAGGTCGAGCACAGCAGCCTCCGCGCGACCGCGTTCGCGCTCGAGACGTCCGACCAGACGGCCGTGGGCCTCGGCACGCGCGCCCTCGGCGGGTTCCGCGAGCAGCTCTCGCAGCTCAAGGCCGAGGCGGATCTGCGGCCGCCGTGCCGGCAGACCACGGCCCGCCTCAGCGGCTACGTGTCCCACGCGCTCCCGAGCGGCGACACGCTCCGCGTGCGTCGCCACCTCGACCGCTGCGAGGAGTGCCGGACGCGCCTCGACGAGCTCGACGACGTCACCACCCACCTCCGGGGCGCCCTCCCGGCGCTGCCCCTCGCCATCGAGAGCCTGGCCATGGGCGCCTGGCTCGCCCGGGCCCACCACGGGTCGGGTCCCATCGGACTCCGGCTGCCGGGTGGCGCGCTCGCCCCCGCGTGGGTCGAGCGGTCGCTCGCCGGTGCGACGGCCGCAGTCGTCAGCCTCGGCATCACCGCTGCCGTGCTGCTCAACGCCCGTGACGGGGGCAACCCGGTGCCCACCGAGTCCGCCATCGCCCGGGCGGAGGGCGAGCAGGCGCTCGCCGGTGACGTGCCGACCGACGACGGCGCGTCCGGCGGCACCATCACGGTGGTGTCGCAGCCCGACAGCACGTCCGGTGGCACCTCCGGTGGCGCGGGCGCCAGCGGGGCCAGCGGTGGCGGCAGCGGCGCGTCGAGCGGCGACACGGGTGTCACGGCGTCGCCGTCTGGTGAGATCGCCCGGGGCGGCACCGGCCCCACCGGGCCGACCGCACCCACCGGCCCTGGGCCGTCGCCGAGTCCCACGCCGCCTCCCCCGCCGACGGATCCCACCGATCCCCCGCCCGCGGTCTCGGATCCGGTGGACCAGGTCGTCACCGTCGCCGACGACGTCGTGGAGCAGGTCTGCGGAGGACTCGGCACCGTGTGCGAGGCGCTTCCGGTGGACCCGCCGTCGTTGCCGGCGCTCCCCGGCCTCTAGGCCGCGCTCAGCTCCTCCGCCAGGACGGACCGGCGGGGGTGTCGACCAGCTCGATGCCCTCGGCGGCCAGCTCGTCGCGGATCCGGTCGGACGTGGCGTAGTCCTTGGCGGCGCGCGCGGTCGCCCGCTCGGCGACGAGCGCGTCGATCCGCGGATCTGAGCCCGACTGGTCGGCGTCCGGCGCCTCGACGCCCACGAGCCCGAAGCCCAGCGCTCGGTCGGCGTCGGCGAGGAACGCCCAACGGTCCGGCCCCGTCAGGTCGGGATCCCGCACGGCATCCCACGTGGCGGCCAGCGCCTGCGGCGCGTTGAGGTCGTCGGCCAGCGCCGACCAGAACCGCCGCAGGTGCGGCGCGACCCGGTCGCGGTCGGGCTCGCCGCCGGCGTCGCGGGCAGCGACGGCGTGACCCACGAGTCGACGGTGCGCAGTGGCCGCACCGTCGATGGCCTCCCAGGTGAACGCCTGCTGCTGGCGGTAGTGGGCTTGCAGGAAGAAGTAGCGGAACGCCATCGGGTCGTACCCCCGCTCGACGAGCGAGTCGACGACGAGGACGTGTCCCTTCGACTTGGAGATCTTCTCGCCGCCCAGGTCGAGGAACTCGTTGTGCATCCAGATCTGCACCCACGGGTGCACGTCGAGGACGGACTCGCTCTGGGCCACCTCGTTGGTGTGGTGCACCCGGATGTGGTCGACGCCGCCGGTGTGGATCTCGAACTGATTGCCGAGGTACCGCGTGGCCATCGCCGAGCACTCGATGTGCCAGCCGGGGAACCCGCGGCCCCACGGCGAGTCCCACTCCTGCTGGCGTTGCACCCCCGGCGGCGTGAGCTTCCAGAGGGCGAAGTCGGCGGGATGCCGCTTGTCCTCGACGTGCTCGACCCGTCCGCTGGTGGCCAGCTCGTCGAGGTCGAGACCGGCGAAGGCGGCGTACCGGGGGAAGGTCGAGACGTCGAAGTAGACGCCATCGTCGATCACGTAGGTGTGGCCGCGCTCCTCGAGCGCGCGCACCATGGCGATCTGCTCGTCGATGTGGGCGGCGGCGTGGGGGACGAGGTCGGGGTCGAGGCAGCCCAGACGGCGGCGGTCGTCGGCCCACTGCTCGGTGTAGAAGGCGGCGATCTCCGCCGCCGTCCTGCCGCTGCTCGCCGCCGCCGCCTCCATCTTGTCGTCGCCCTCGTCGGCGTCCGACACGAGGTGCCCCACGTCGGTGACGTTCGTGACGTAGGTGACGTCGTACCCAGCGGCGATCAGCACGCGGCGCAGCAGGTCGGGGAACAGCTGGCTGCGCATGTTGCCCAGCGTCTGCGGCGCGTACACGGTGGGACCACACGAGTACACGCCCACCTCCGGCGGGCGCAGGGGCGCCAGCCGCTGCAGCTGGCGCGTGCGGGTGTCGTAGAGCCGCAGCTCCTCGAGCCCGGGCGTCGGGCCATCGTCGGTCACGGCCAGATCATGGCCGACCCGACGGTCGACCCCGGAGGAACTTGCGTCAGCAGGCGGCGCCGGTGGCCGGCGGACGACGCCACATCGGGGGTCAGCGGGCGGTGACCGGAACGGCTTGGTAGCCGCGCAGCACGAAGTGCTCGCGGTGGACCGGCTCCTCGGCCAGCTCGAGGGTGGGGAAGCGCTGGGTGAGCGCCTTGAACACCTCCTGGCCCTCGAGCCGGGCGAGGGCGGCGCCGAGGCAGTAGTGGATGCCGTGGCTGAAGGTGAGGTGGTGGTTGTCCGGCCGGGTGATGTCGAGACGATCGGGATCCTCGAAGCGGGCGGGGTCGCGGTTGGCGGCGGCGAGGAGCGTGATCACCCCCTGGCCAGGCTCCACCACCACGTCCCCGAGCGGCGTGGGCTGCGTGGCGGTGCGCGCGGTGAGGTGCACCGGCCCGTCGAAGCGGAGGGCCTCCTCCACCGCGCCCGGGGCCAGGGACGGGTCCTCGACCAGGCGCTCCCACTCGTGGCGTTGGCGCAGGAGGGCGACCGTCCCGTTGCCGATCAGGTTCGTGGTGGTCTCGTGGCCCGCCACGAACAGGAGGACCACCGTGGTGCGCAGCTCCTCGTCGGAGAGGGTCTCCCCCTCCTCCTCCGCCACCAGCAAGCGCGTCAGGAGGTCGTCGCGCGGGTTCGCCCGCCGCTCCTCGAACACCCCGTTGAGGTAGTTGACGAGCGACATGAACGAGATGAGCCCGCGCTGGATCGTCTCCTCGTCGAGGTCGCCGTCGAGCATCCGTGACGCGTCCGAGCTCCACGGACCGAAGAGGTGCTGGTCCTCGGCCGGGATGCCGAGCAGCTCGCAGATCACCGTCACGGGCAAGGGGTAGCCCACGGTCTTGATGAGGTCGAAGCCGCTCGGGTCGGCGGCATCGAGCATCCCGCCGACGAGCTCGGCGACGTGGGGACGGAGCTGCTCCACGGTGCGAGGGGTGAACGCCTTGCTGACCAGCTTGCGCAGCCGGGTGTGGTCGGGCGGATCCATCATCAGCATCGTGCTGGGCCGCTCCATGCCCGCGAACTCGAGGAAGTCCGGCTGCACGCGCCGCGTGGAGGGGTCGGAGCTCATGGTGGGGTCGCGGAGGACCTTCTCGCAGTCCTCCCAGCGCGTCAGCACGTACTCGTCCCACTCCGGGAACGGCTTGATCGGAGACTCGGCCCGCATGCGGTGGTAGTGCGGGTGCGGGTCCGGCCACAGCTCCGGCGGGACGAGCTCGGGCACCGACGGGCGAGAAGCGGTCTCCTGGTCCATCGTGACCCCCAGAGGCAGGACGGCGGTGCACCGACGGTAACCGGCACCGCTACCGGCGAACGAGTTCGGGACGCCTCTGGGCGCGCCGGTACCCTGCCGCCGTGGCGAACATCCCGGAGAAGCCCTCGCTGGAGGGGCTCGAGGCCAAGTGGCGCGCCCGGTGGGAGGCCGACGGCACCTACCGCTTCGACCGCTCGAAGCCGCGCTCGGAGGTCTTCTCCATCGACACGCCGCCGCCCACGGTCAGCGGTGCGCTGCACCCCGGCCACGTGTTCAGCTACACGCACACCGACCTCGTGGCGCGCTACCAGCGCATGCGGGGTCGGGAGGTCTTCTACCCGATGGGCTGGGACGACAACGGGCTGAACGTGGAGCGCCGCGTGCAGCTCGTGACGGGCACGATCGTCGATCCCACGCTCCCCTACGACCCCGACTTCGAACGCCCAGCTGAGGTCGACCCGAAGGCTCGCCCCATCCCGGTGAGCCGCCCGAACTTCATCGAGCTGTGCGAGGAGGTCGTCCCCCAGTTCGAGGCCGCGTACCACGAGCTGTGGTCGAACGTCGGTCTCAGCGTCGACTGGGAGCACACGTACACCACGATCGGTACGAAGGCCACGCACACGAGCCAACGTGGCTTCCTCCGGCTCGTGGCGCGCGACCTCGCCTACCGGTCCGAGTCACCCACGCTCTGGGACGTCGACATGCGCACGTCGGTGGCCCAGGCGGAGCTCGAAGACCGCGAGATCGCCGGCGCCTACCACAAGCTGGTGTTCACCGGGCCGGACGGCTTGCCGCTGCTGGTCGACACGACGCGCCCGGAGCTCCTGCCCGCCTGCGTCGCGGTCGTCGCCCATCCCGACGATGCTCGCTACCAGCCGATGTTCGGCCAGACCGCGACCACGCCGCTCTTCGGGGTCGAGGTGCCGATCGTCGCCCACGAGCTCGCCGACCCGGAGAAGGGCACCGGGGCGGCGATGATCTGCACCTTCGGCGACACCACGGACGTCACCTGGTGGCGCGAGCTGTCCTTGCCGATCCGAGCGGTCGTCCAGCGCGACGGCCGCCTCCGTGACGTCACCTGGGGAGAGGATGGGTGGCTCTCGGCCGACGCGGCGGCTGCGCAGGCTGCCTATGACGAGCTCGCCGGCAAGACGGTCAAGCAGGCCCAGAAGCGGATCGTCGAGCTCCTCAGCGATGCGGGGCTGATCGAGGGAGACGTCCGCCCGATAACGCACCCAGTGAAGTTCTGGGGGAACGGCACCCGCCCGCTCGAGATCGTCACCAGCCTCCAGTGGTTCATCCGCTACCCGGACAAGGGCGAGATGCTCGCCCGTGGGAAGGAGCTCACGTGGTGGCCGGACTTCATGCGCGTGCGCTACGAGGACTGGGTCAACGGGCTGATCGGAGACTGGAACATCACGCGCCAGCGCTTCTTCGGCGTGCCGTTCCCGGTCTGGTACCCCATCGACGCCGACGGCCTCACCGACTGGCTGAGCCCGATCCTCGCTGACGAGGCCTCGCTGCCCGTCGACCCCACCACCGCGACGCCCCCTGGCTACGACGAATCGCAGCGCAACCAGCCCGGTGGGTTCGCCGCCGATCCCGACGTGATGGACACCTGGGCCACGTCCTCGCTCACGCCGCAGATCGTGTGCGGATGGGAGGACGACCCGGACCTCTTCGAGCGCACCTTCCCGATGGATCTGCGACCGCAGGCCCACGAGATCATCCGCACGTGGCTGTTCTCCACCGTGGTCCGCTCCCACTACGAGCACGACGCCCTGCCCTGGAAGCACGCGGCGATCTCGGGCTTCATCGTCGACCCCGACCGCAAGAAGCTCTCGAAGTCGCTCGGCAACATGCCCGACGATCCCGTCACCCTCCTCGAGCGCCATGGTGCCGACGCGGTGCGCTACTGGTCGGCCAACGGGCGTCCCGGGATGGACATGGCCTTCCACGAGGACCAGATGAAGATCGGCCGCCGTCTGGCCATCAAGGTCTTGAACGCCTCCAAGTTCGCGCTCGGCTTCGGGTCGTCCACCGGTGAGGTCACCGAGCCGCTCGACCAAGCGATGCTGGCCGAGCTCGCCCACCTCGTCGACGAGGCCACCGCCGCCTTCGACCGCTTCGACTATGCGCGAGCCCTCGAGCGCACCGAGGCGTGGTTCTGGTCGTTCTGCGACGACTACCTCGAGCTGGTGAAGAACCGGGCCTACGGAGACGGACCCGAGGCGGCGTCGGGCCAGGCGGCCCTGTCGCTTGCGCTGGAAGCGCTCCTCAAGCTGTTCGCACCGTTCCTGCCCTACGTCACCGAAGAGGTGTGGTCCTGGTGGCTGGCCGGCAGCATCCATCGCTCGGCCTGGCCTGCGGCCGCGCCCCTACGGGCGGCCGCCGGTACCGGTGAGGCGCTTCCGCTGCGCGTCGCCGCCGACGTCCTCACGGAGGTGCGTCGAGCGAAGTCCGAGGCCAAGCGGTCGATGCGCACGCCCGTGGTGCGGATCGTGGTGACCGACACCCCCGAACGATTGGCGGCGCTCGAGCTCGTGCGCGACGACCTACGGGCGGCCGGCGTCGTCGACGAGCTCACCACTCGGGCCGACAGCACCTTCGCGGTCGCCGTCGACCTCGCCCCACCGGACTGATCCCCGCTCCTTGCGTCAGCTGTCGGCGCCTGGCGCCCGATGGCGACGCAAGAACGTCGAGGTCAGCCCTACTCCTCGGCCAGCGCGTCGAGGTCGTCGTCGCCCGCCTGCGTCCCGGGGTCGCGACGCACCCAGACCGTGCGCTGCACGGTGGGGATCTCGATGCCGGCGGCGTCGAGCGCGGTCTTGATCCGGATCCGGAGCTCGCGCAGCACCTTGAACTGCTCGGCCGGGAGCGTCTTCACGACGAGGCGGATGGTGACGCCGTCGGCGGCCAGCTCCTCGATGCCCCAGAGCTCCGGCTCCTCGAGGACCTTCCCGGCCCACGCCGGGTCCTCCCACAGCCCGTCGGCGACCCGCTTGATCTCCGCCTGGGCGCGCTGCAGGTCGGAGCCGTAGGCCACCGACACGTCGAGGACGGCTCGCGCCCACTGCTGGCTCATGTTGCCGACGCGGAGCACGGTGCCGTTGGGGACGTGCCACACCGTGCCGTTCACGGAGCGGATCTTCGTGGCGCGCAGCGACACCGACTCGACCGTGCCGCTCACCTGGGTGCCCGAGAGCTCGCCCACGTCGATGAGGTCGCCGACGCCGTACTGGTCCTCGATGATGATGAACATCCCGGCGAGGAAGTCCCGCACCAGGCTCTGGGCACCGAAGCCGACCGCGATGCCGGCGATGCCGGCGCCCGCGATCAGCGGCCCGAGGTCGATGCCGAGCTCGCCGAGGATCGTGATGATCGCGATGCTCCACACGACGACGGCCGCGATGGAGTGCAGCACGTCGCCCAGCGTCTGAGCACGGGCGGCGGCGCGGATCGACACCGAGCCGGTGTCGAGCATGCTCCCCGGCAGCGACGTGCCGATCGACGTGTCCCTGAGCCTCCGCTTGATCCTCCGGCTCGGCCGGTTCTGTCCGGACAGCGAGTCGACGAAGCGGTCGATGACGCGGTTGAGCATCGCGAGCACGACCCACGCCATCACCACCACGATCAGGATCGAGAAGGGCTTCGACAGGAGGACGTCGGCGGTCTCGGCCGCCCCCTCCGAATGGGTGAGCTCGAGGAGGTGCTTGCAGACGTAGCTGGGGTCGCTGCCGCAGGTCTCCAGGAGCTGGGCGGGTGGGACCTGTCCGTTGAGCACGGGTTTCGACCCTACCGTCGGGACGGACCGGCGCTGACCCCTACCATCGGCGCCGATGGCACCAGACCGAGGGCTCGAGGTGGCGACCGACCCGCCCGGCACGGAGCACGCCAGCGCCGCTCCGGCGCCCGCCCCGGCGGGCGCGGCGGCCGTGCCGATGCCGGCGGACGGCGCCTCGTACCGCCTCAAGCGCAAGCTGCTCGGCCCGCCGTTGCACAGCTCCGAGCTGGAGCACCAGCGCCTCGGCAAGCCGACGGCGCTGGCCGTGTTCGCGTCCGACAACCTGAGCTCCAGCGCCTACGCCACCGAGGAGATCCTCCACGCCCTCGTGCCCGCGGTCGGCGTCCTCGCCTTCTCGCTGGTGATGCCGATCACGGTCGCCCTGCTGGTGATGCTGGCGCTGCTCATCCTCAGCTACCGCGAGACGATCAAGGCCTACCCCTCGGCCGGCGGCGCGTACCTCGTCACGCGCGACAACTTCGGCATCGTGCCCGCGCAGGTGGCGGGCTCGGCGCTGCTCGTGGGCTACATCCTCACCGTCGCCGTGTCCGTGTCGGCGGGCACGGCCGCGCTGGTGTCGCAGTTCGAGGGCCTCAGCCCGCTGCGCGTGCCGATCGCCCTCGGGTTCATCGCCGTCGTCATGTACGGCAACCTGCGCGGCGTGAAGGAGAGCGGGAAGGTGTTCGCGGTCCCCACCTACTTCTTCATGCTCAACATGGGGATCCTCCTGGCCTACGGCGCGTGGAGGTACGCCGGCGGCGACCTGCACGCGCTGACCCACTACGCCGACGGGGTCGTCGAGGGACCGGACCACCCCGTGAGCGCATCGAGCGGCCTCGTGTACGGCGCCACCGCGTACGTGCTGGCCAAGGCGTTCGCCTCCGGGGGCTCGGCGGTCACCGGCGTCGAGGCCATCTCGAACGGCGTGCCGGCCTTCCGCGAGCCGGCATGGGAGAACGCCAGGAAGACCCTCGTCGTCATGGGCTCCGGCCTCGCCGTCATGTTCCTGGGCCTGTCGGCGCTGGCCAGCAAGGTGAAGGTGCTGCCCTTCGAGGAGGGGACGCCCACCGTGCTCGCCCAGGTGGGCGAGGCCGTGTACGGCACCGGGGCCGCCGGCAAGATCCTCAGCCTCTCGCTGCAGGCGGCGACGATGCTGATCCTCGTGCTCGCCGCCAACACGGGCTTCGCCGACTTCCCGCGCCTTGCCAGCTTCCAGGCCGGCGACAGCTTCCTGCCCCGCCAGCTCACGAGGCGCGGCCACCGCCTGGTGTTCTCCAACGGCATCATCGCCCTCGCCGGCACCGCCGCGGTGCTGGTCGTCGCGACCAACGCGGCGGTCACCAAGCTGATCCCCCTCTACGCCATCGGCGTCTTCGTCGGGTTCACCCTGTCGCAGGCGGGCATGACCAAGCACCACCTGCGCCTCAAGGAGCCGGGATGGAAGTCGAGCCTGGCCATGAACGGCATCGGCGCGGTGATCTCGCTGTTCGTCGTCATCGTCGTGTTCATCACGCGCTGGGAGGACGCGTGGCCGATGCTCATCGTGATGCCGCTGTTCGTGTTCATGCTGCTCCGCGTGAACCGTCAGTACGAGCGGGAGGCGTCGATGCTCGAGCATGACGTGCCGGCCGCCGCCACGGCGCCGATCCTCCGTCGCCACGTCGTCCTCGTGTTCGTGGACCGCCTCGACATGGCGGCCGCTCGAGCGATCCAGTACGCCCGCACCCTCACCCCCGACGAGCTCCGCGCCGTGCACTTCGCCCTCGACGAGGAGGTGGCGCAGGACCTCACCGACGAGTGGGCCCGCACCGGCCTCCACCGCGTCCCGCTGGAGATCGTCGACACACCGGACCGCCGCTTGCAGCGCGCCGCGGTGGAGCTGGTGGTGCGCGAGCTGTCCGACGGCGAGACCGAGGTGTCCGTACTGCTGCCGGACCGCAAGTACCGCGGCATCTGGCACCGCGTGCTCCACGACCGCACCGCCGACTCGCTGCTCGAGCAGCTGTCCCGGTTGCCGCACGCCAACGTGACGTCGGTGCCCTTCCACCTGGACGCCCGCGAGGAGCGGGTGCCGCTCTCCGCCATCGTCACGCGGCGGGCAGGTCGGAACGGGGAGGGCCGAGAGGTCAGGCGGCCCGTGCCGGCCACCGGCGAGGCCGACGGGCACGACATCGTGCTCGTGCCCGGCTGCGCGCCGATCGCCGACGCCGCGTGGCGCGCCCGCGTGCGCGTGGCGGGCCGCGTCCGGTCGGTGCGCGTGGCGCCGCTGCACGATGCGCCGACGCTCGAGGTGGTGCTGGTGGACGGCACCGCTGCGATCTCCGTGCTGTTCCTCGGGCGCCGGTCGATCGCGGGGGTCGGGGTGGGCTCGCGCATGGCGGTGGAGGGCACCGTGGGGATCCACCAGAAGCGGTTGGCCATCCTCAACCCGAGCTACCAGCTCCTCGGGTAGGGCTACAGGGGGTGCAGGTCACCATCCCGCTTCAGGCGATCGAAGGCGTCGGCGCCGTGCTCGCCCTCCCGCACGATGACCGAGGCCACCCTGCAGTCGGAGGTTGCCGTGGGCATCGCACGGATGCGCGCGAGCGCTGACGCGATGCCCTCCTCGCCGCCGCCTGGGAGCATGGCGCGCACCGCTCGCGGGGGCGTGATCAGCACGCGGTCGCCTTCGCGGAGCCGGCGAGCGACCTCGTCGGCCACCGCGTCCGCACCCATGGGGACGTCCAAGCTCAGCAGCGCGTCGCCGGCGGTGGCACCGTTCACTGCCTCGAAGAACGCTTGGGCGTCACTCGGTCCGATCGGGGGCGGGCCGTCGGGGACGCGGGCCGGGCGAGCCCGCCGGTCCTGCTCCACCGCATGGTGGTGGTCGTCCCGGCCCAGACGGAGGAGGAGCTCCTCCAGCGCGACGAGGTCGGGCTTCGGGACCACGGCGGGGGCGATGGCGTAGCGACCGAGGAGCTCGACGTCGGCGTTCTGCGTGAACACGATCGCCCGGGCGCCCACGGCGTTGGCGGCGGCGATGACGTCGAAGTCGCTGTTGTACCCGAACGACAGGTCGACGATCACGGCATCGGGGCGCCCGGACTCGATGAGGCCGACGGCGGCAGGGGTGGTGTCGGCCACCCCGAGCACCTCGTGCCCCGTGGCGCGCACGAGCGACTCCACCATCTCCCGCATGAACGCTTCCCCATCGCACACGACGATCTGCACGATCAGTCCTCCACTCGGCGAGCATCTTCGATCAGGTTGATCTGGTACAGCACCTCGTCGAGCTTGTCGCCCGCCTCGATCCCTCCGTAGCGCTGGGGCGTGTGCGGGGTGCAGCACGACACCAGCGGCGACAGGATCGTCCAGGGCGTCGGGTGGCAGAACTGCACCACGCTGTACCGCTCGCCCACGTACGTCGGGTCGGCCACCACCCGGTGGATGCCGGGCGGGATCACGCCGTTGGAGAGCACCTCCAGCATCATCCCGGTGTTGATGATCACCCACCCCTCCGGCGCGACGGCGTCGACCCACCCGCCATCGGTCTTCACCTGAAGCCCCGGCGCCGTGGCGCGCGGCAGCGCGGTGATGAGGTTGATGTCGGCGTGCTCGCCGGCCCACACGTGGGCATCCTGCGAGGGCGCCTCCGGCATCGGGGGGTAGCGGATCGCGCGCGTGAGCGTGGAGCCGTTCGGCAGCATCGTGTCGAACAGGTCTTCGTGCGCACCGAGCCCCACCGCGATCACACGGAGGAACCGTCGCTGCAGGTCGTAGATCCTCCGGTGGAACAGCATGAGCACGTCGGTGATGCCGGGGACGGCTGCCTCGGGCAGCACCTGGTCCATGTACCGGTGCGGGTAGCGGCGCCGGAGCGGGTGCCCCGCCGGCGGCTCGTCGCTCCAGTTCAGCATCTCCTTCCAGTCCGGGACCTCGGCCGACGCCGCCGTCTCGACGAGCAGCCCCGTGTAGCCGGTCTGCCCATGGGAACCCGGCGCGATGAACCGCTCCTTGGTGGCCTGGTCGAGCGAGAAGAACTCGGCGAGCTTGGCGTACGCCTCGTCGATCACCTCTTCGGGCAGGTCGTGGTTCGTGTACACGAACCCGGTCTCCAGGCTGCGGCGCACGCCGTCCACCACCGCCCGCCGGGCCGCCTCGTCACCGCGCTCGAAGCGCAGCAGGTCGACCTCGAGGATCTCGGCCACGGCGCTGAACCTACCGGCGGGTCTCCGACCGTGCTGCGTCGGGAAGGGAGCGGTCCGGTGACCACCCTCGGCTTCCACGCGTCCCACGAGCAGGCTCATCCGGCCGCGCTGCTGGAAGCCGTGCGACGTGCGGAGGAGGTCGGGTTCGAGGCCGCGATGTGCTCGGACCACTTCGCGCCGTGGAGCGCGCGCCAGGGTCACAGCGGGTTCGCGTGGTCGTGGCTCGGGGCGGCGCTGGCGACGACGTCGCTCCCGTTCGGGGTCGTCACCGCGCCGGGTCAGCGGTACCACCCGGCGATCATCGCCCAGGCCTCCGCCACGCTGGCGGCCATGTTCCCCGGCCGGTTCTGGGTCGCGCTCGGCTCGGGCGAGGCCGTCAACGAGCACATCACGGGCGACCGGTGGCCGCCCAAGCCGGAGCGCCAGGCCCGCCTGCTCGAGAGCGTCGAGGTCATCCGTGCCCTCCACGCCGGCGAGGAGGTGACCCACCGCGGTCTGGTGCAGGTCGATCGGGCCCGGGTGTGGTCGCTCCCGGACGATCCGCCTGCCCTCGTCGGCGCGGCCGTGTCTCCCGAGACGGCGGCCTGGTGCGCCCGGTGGGCCGACGGCCTGATCACGGTGAACCAACCGATGGACGCCCTCCGGCGCGTCGTCGAGGGGTACCGCGAGGCCGGCGGTCGGGGGCCGGCGACCCTGCAGGTCCACGTCTCGTACGCCGCAAACGAGGGGGACGCGTGGGCGCTGGCCCACGACCAGTGGCGCAACGGCGCCATCGGCGCGCCGGCCTGCTGGGACACCGACTCTGTCGAGGCCTTCGACGCCATGGGCGAGGTCGTCCGACCCGAGGACCTACGCGACGCGGTGCTGGTCTCGGACGACCCGGCGCAGCACGCCGCATGGCTCGTCGAACGCCGCGAGCTGGGCTTCGACGCCGTCCAGGTCCACCACGTGGGGAAGGACCAGACCGAGTTCCTCGACGTGTTCGGCGCCAAGGTGCTCCCGCAGGTGCGTGCAGCCGCATGAAGATCACCGAGACGAGCGACGTCTGGTGGAAGACGGCCGTCGTGTACTGCCTCGACGTGGAGACCTTCCTCGACTCCGACGGAGACGGGATCGGCGACCTGCCCGGGCTCGTGCAGCGGATCGACTACCTCGCCGACCTCGGGGTGACGTGCCTGTGGCTGATGCCGATCTACCCCACGCCCGATCGAGACGACGGGTACGACATCACCGATCACTACGGGGTCGACCCCCGGCTCGGGACGCTGGGCGACTTCGTCGAGCTGATCCGCACGGCGCGGGACCACGGCATGCGGGTGATCCTCGACCTCGTCGTGAACCACACGTCGGATCGTCACCCCTGGTTCCGCTCGGCTCGGTCCAGCCCGTCGTCGCCGTACCGAGACTGGTACGTGTGGGACGACGACCCGCCTTCCACCAAGGCGTCCGACGTCGTGTTCCCGGACCAGGAGACGTCCATCTGGGCCTACGACGACAAGGCCGGGTCCTACTACCTGCACCGGTTCTACCGGCACCAGCCCGACCTGAACGTCGCCAACCCGTTGGTGCGGGACGAGATCCAGAAGGTCATCGGGTTCTGGCTCGAGCTCGGCGTGTCGGGCTTCCGGGTGGACGCGGTGCCGTTCTTCATCGAGGCGCTTGGAGAACCTCCGGGCGACACGGTGCCCGATCCCCACGTGTACCTGCGGGAGCTGCGCTCCTTCATGGGCCGCCGTCGCGGGGACGCCGTGCTCCTCGGTGAGGTGAACCTCCCTCACAAGGACCAGCGGAAGTTCTTCGGGGACGACGGCGACGAGGTGCAGATGCTCTTCGACTTCATCGCGATGCAGCGCCTGTACCTGGCCATGGCACGGGCAGACGCGCGACCACTGATCCGCGCGCTCACGACCCGCCCCGCGCTGCCGCCGGCATGCCAGTGGGCCACGTTCCTGCGCAACCACGACGAGCTCACGCTCGACAAGCTCACCGACAAGGAGCGCGAGGAGGTCTTCGAGGCGTTCGGCCCGGATCCCGAGATGCAGATCTACGGGCGGGGCCTCCGGCGGCGCCTACCGTCGATGCTCGACGGCGATCCCCGACGCATCCGCATGGCCTACAGCCTCCTGTTCTCGCTGCCAGGCACGCCCGTCCTGTTCTACGGCGAGGAGATCGGGATGGGCGAGGAGCTCTCGGCGGAGGGCCGCGCCGCGGTCCGCACGCCGATGCAGTGGACGTCGGGCCGCAACGGCGGGTTCTCGTCGGCGCGACCGTCACGGCTGCCGGGCCCCGTCGTCATGGGCGGGTTCGGCCCGGAGTTCGTGAACGTCCAGGACCAGCGCCTGGACCACGGCTCCCTCCTGAGCTTCGTGCGCCATCTCATCCGCCGCTACCACGAGGCTCCCGAGCTCGGTTGGGGCGAGCTCGAGATCCTCGACCAGCCCGAGCGGCCGGTGCTCGTGCACCTCGTGCGCCAAGACGCCGATGCGACCCTCGCGGTGCACAACCTCGGGCCCGAGCCCGCCACGCTCGAGCTCGAGGTGCCCGAGGTGTCCGCCGGCTGCGTGCTCCGCGACCGGCTGCAGGACCACGTCATCGAGCTCGACGACCGCGGGCGCGCCGAGCTCCCCGTCGACGGCTACGGCTACCACTGGTTCCGGGTGAGCGAGCCCGGCGACCCGCGACTGGCCTGAGCGCGCCACCCTCAGGGCCGCGACGGACCGCGGCGGCTGGTTCAGGCGTGGAAATCGCCGCTGGCGCGGCGCAGCTTGGCCAGCAGCCCGGTGAGCTGCTCGACCTCGCGATCGGTGAGGCCGTCGATGCCGAGGCGCACGGCCGTCACCTCCTCGGTGGCCTCCGCCACGACGCGACGCCCAGCCGGCGTGATCACGCAGAGCGTGGTGCGCCGGTCGGTCGGGTGGCCGGTCCGGCGGACGAGGCCCTGCTGCTCCAGCCGGTCGACGATGTTCGTGACGCTGGTGGGGTGGATCATCAGCCGCTCGCCCATCTTCCCGAGCGGGAGGGATCCGCGCCGGCTGAAGGTGAGCATCACCAGGGCCTCGTAGCGCGCGAAGGTGAGGTCGAACCGCTTGAGGGCGTCATCGACCCGCGCCAGCACGATCTGCTGCGCGCGCATGATCGACGTGGCCGCAGCCATGGCCGCGCCGTCGGACCAGCGGTGGTCCCAGTGCCGGCGGGCCTCGGAGATCGGGTCGAACGGGAGCGTGCGGCTGGGCGACGGCACCGCGCCACCCTAGCCGAGAAGGCAGGATGACAGAAGGTCGGAAGTCCTACTACCTTTGGGTCGTGGCCTCCTCCCCGCTGCACGTCCCCTCCCACCCCGTCCGCATCGTCACCGCCGCCAGCCTCTTCGACGGGCACGACGCCGCCATCAACATCATGCGGCGGATCCTGCAGTCGCAGGGCTGCGAGGTCATCCACCTCGGCCACAACCGCTCGGTCGACGAGATCGTCACCGCGGTGGTCCAGGAGGACGTGCAGGGCGTCGCCGTCTCCTCCTACCAAGGGGGGCACGACGAGTTCTTCCGGTACCTCGTCGACCGCTTGCGAGCCGAAGGGCGCGCCGACGTGCGCGTGTACGGGGGCGGCGGCGGCGTGATCACACCGACCGAGATCGACGCGCTCGAGGCCTACGGCGTGGCGAAGATCTTCTCCCCTGAGGACGGTCAGCGGATGGGCCTCGCCGCGATGATCAACACGATCGTCGCGGCGTGCGATGTCGACCCGGTGGTCGAGCCCCTGGTCTCGCTGGACGAGCTGCTGGCCGGCCACCACGGCGCTGTCGCCCGCACGATCACGGCGCTGGAGGTGGGCGAGCTGCCCGAGGCGCTGCGCCACGAGCTGCGCTCTGCCGCCGGACGCTCCACGGCTCCCGTCCTCGGCATCACCGGAACCGGTGGGTCCGGCAAGTCGTCCCTCACCGACGAGCTCGTCCGCCGCGTGCGGTTGGACCAGGAGGACAAGCTCCGCGTGGCGATCCTGGCGGTGGATCCCACCCGTCGTCGGGGCGGCGGCGCCCTGCTCGGCGACCGGATCCGCATGAACTCGGTGGAGCCGCCGCAGGTGCTCTTCCGCTCGATGGCCACCCGCGGGAGCAGCGAGGTCCCCGAGGTCCTCGATGACGCCGTCGCCGCCTGCCGGGCGGCGGGGTTCGACCTCATCGTCGTCGAGACGCCGGGCATCGGACAGGGCGACGCGGGGATCGTCGAGCACTGCGACGTCGCCGTCTACGTGATGACACCGGAGTTCGGGGCGGCCAGCCAGCTCGAGAAGATCGACATGCTCGACTTCGCCGACGCCGTCGTGATCAACAAGTTCGAGCGGCGCGGCGCCGAGGATGCGCTGCGCGACGTCCGCCGCCAGCTTGCACGGAACCGTGAGCAGTTCGGGGTCGACCCCGCGTCGCTGCCCGTCTTCGGCACGATCGCGTCACGCTTCAACGACGACGGCGTCACCGCCCTGTACCAGCACCTGCGCGGCGAGCTGGCGTCCCGAGGACTGCGGGTCGATGCCGGGCGCCTGCCCGCGGTCGATGGCCGCACCAGCTCGAAGGCGGCGTCCATCGTGCCGGCTGATCGCACCCGCTACCTGGCCGAGGTGGCCGAGACCGTCCGGGCCTACCACCGCGCCACCGACGAGCAGGCGGCGAGCGCCCGCCTCGTGCAGCAGCTGCGCGCCGCCCGCGACGTCCTGGACGAGCGGGGCGCGTCCACCACCGACATCGATGCCGCCCACGACGACGCGACCACGGCGCTCTCGGACGAGACCCGGGCCCTCCTCACCGGCTGGCCCGAGGTCCGCGGCGAGCTGGAGGCCGTGGCCGGGCGCGAGTCGCAGTCCGGCACCCTCGTCCCGCGGGTCGCGCTCCCGCGCTACGCAGACGACGGCGAGCTGCTGCGGTTCCTGCGCGACGAGAACGTCCCGGGCCGCTTCCCGTTCACGGCGGGGGTCTTCCCGCTGAAGCGCGAGGGGGAGGATCCCGCCCGCATGTTCGCCGGCGAGGGCGACGCCTTCCGCACCAACCGGCGGTTCCACCTGCTCAACGAGGGACAGCCCGCCACGCGGCTCTCCACCGCGTTCGACTCGGTGACCCTCTACGGCTTCGATCCGGACGAGCGCCCCGACATCTACGGCAAGGTCGGCAACGCCGGCGTGTCGATCTGCACCCTCGACGACATGGAGGTGCTCTACGACGGGTTCGACCTGTGCTCGCCGACCACGTCGGTCTCGATGACGATCAACGGGCCCGCCCCGACGATCCTGGCCTTCTTCCTCAACACCGCCATCGACCAGCAGATCGATTGGTTCGCCGAGGAGCACGGCCGCGAGCCCGACGACGAGGAGCGCGCACACATCGCCGAGTTCGCCCTCGCCAATGTGCGCGGCACCGTGCAGGCCGACATCCTCAAGGAGGACCAGGGCCAGAACACCTGCATCTTCTCCACCGAGTTCGCCCTCGGGATGATGGCCGACATCCAGGAGTGGTTCGTCGAGCACGAGGTCCGGAGCTTCTACAGCGTCTCCATCAGCGGCTACCACAT
>JBJMHD010000131.1:0-6554 GCA_045807565.1 Acidimicrobiales bacterium
CCCGGCCACGGCTCGAGCTTGCGGCAGTGGCGGGATCAGGTGATCCGTGTGATCTCGATCGCATCGGCGTCGCACGCGTCCGGCGAGTCGATGAAGTTGCTCACGAGCACGCCGGCGTTGACGCCGCAGATGTTCGCAGCGATGCCGATGGGAACCTGCACGGAGACGTCGGTCAGGTTGACGTTGACGAGACCCTGCTGGTTGACCGGCCCGCCGGGGCTCGTCTCCACGAACGCCTGCTGCTCGGTGTCGGCGTTGCAGTCGCTGGGCTGGTCGAGGAACGTGTTGACGAGCACGGCGACGTTCACGTCACAGATGTTCGCGGCCACGCCCACCGGAACCTGGACGGCGACGTCGGTGACGTTGACGTTGACGAGACCGTCCTGCGTGACCGGTTGCGCCGACGCCGATGCGCCGAGGAGTCCAGAGCCGGCGAGGGCAAGTGCGCTTGTTGCGATGAGGGTGCGGGTGCGCATGGTGTTCCTTTCGGTTGTGGTGCCCTGTCGATGCCCCTCCCCGGGCCGCGCCTCTACCCGGCGAGGCGCGGCCGAAACTGCCGTGCGGCGATGCCCCGGTACTGCGTCGATCGCCGCG
The DNA here is from genome assembly GCA_045807565.1 of Acidimicrobiales bacterium. Taxonomy (GTDB): domain Bacteria; phylum Actinomycetota; class Acidimicrobiia; order Acidimicrobiales; family VFJN01; genus VFJN01. Next base: position 595 of record JBJMHD010000131.1, read on the forward strand.
CCCTCTCCGTTCTCCGGAGCGCTTCACCCCGCTCGTCGGCGACCCGCGACACGTCGGACAGCTGCCGCCCCGCGCAGGGTGGTCCGACCCTGTGGCCTGTGACAGGATCTCAGCACCTGGAGCTCGGTTCCCATGGGGCCGCGGTCCAGGAGAACCCCCGGTCTAGACCCACATGCCGGGTGGTTCGCCCCGAAGGTCGTCGCCCCAGACCCTGGCGAGACCTCCAGGGCGAGACTCGGATCGCCAGCAGTGCGACGGCTCGAGAGTCATCGTCGATCGACGGAAATCGATCGATCGAGGCGGCGACCGGAATCGAACCGGTGTACAGGGCTTTGCAGGCCCTTGCCTAAGCCACTCGGCCACGCCGCCAGAGGGAACGGTCACTGTAGCGGGAGGCTCTCCGTACCCTGGACGGCATGGTCACCGGCCCCACCCTGTCCGACGAGCTCGTCAACACCGTCACGTGGAAGATCCCGAACGCGCTCGCGCTGGTGGGATCGAAGGCTGGTGACGAGCGCAACGCGATGACCGCGAGCTGGATCACGCAGCTCGCCCAGGAACCCGTGCTCATCGGCGTGGGGGTGGACGTCACCGCGGTGACGCACCGGCTCATCACCGAGGGCGGGTCCTTCACCGTCAACCTCTGGGATGCCGAGGACACGAAGGTGTTCGTGAAGTTCTCCAAGCCCGCCACCGACGATGGCGCCGCGCTGAACGGCCGACCAGTGCGCGCTGCGAAGACCGGAGCGCCCGTGTTCGAGGAGGCCGTGGCCTGGATGGACTGCGAGGTCCGACACACGTTGCCCCTCGGATCGCACACGCTCTTCGTCGGAGAGCTGGTCGACGCCGCGGTGAACCGCGACGACACCACGGTCGCATCCATGCGCGACACCCGGATGAAGTACGGCGGCACCCGCCGGGGGCACTAGGTCAGATCGCCTCCGCGAGCAGCTCGTCCTGCTCGAGGGCGAGCAGGTCGTCGAAGCGCTGCCGCAGCTCGGCCCGGCGGCCGTTGTCCATGGCCAGGTTGATCAGCTCGTGCGGATCCTCGTGCTGGTCGTACCACTCGTGCTCCTGGTCCTCGAACGCGGCATCGGGGCCATAGAGCATCGGGGTGGTCTTGCCGGTGAGGTCGTCGTTGGGCAGGCCACCTCCGACGCCGTAGTAGCGCGCGTACTTGTGCCGCCCGTCGAACACCCCCCGGATCGCCCACCGGGTGGCTCGGACGTTGCTGGTGTGCGCGGTGGCGTGGGCGAACAGCACGTGGTCGCGCACATGGGCGGACGGGTCGCTCACGAGCGGACCGAGGTCGACGCCCTGCATCCCGGGATCAGGGTCGGCGGCGGCGAAGCCGCAGATCGTGCGGGCCAGGTCGACGTGCGACGACAGCGAGGTCGTGCGCTCCCCTGCCCGCGCGCCAGCGCCGCCCGCTGGCTTGATGTAGCACGGCACCCGCATGATCTCGTCGTAGACGAACGGTCCCTTCGACCGCAGCCCGTGGCTCCCGCACATGTCGCCGTGGTCGGAGGTGAAGATCACCACGGTGTCGTCCCAGGCACCGCTGCGCTCCAGCGCCGCGAGCACCGTGCCGAGGCTCTCGTCGGCCAGCTCGTGGAGCTTGACGTAGTAGTCGAGCTGCCGGCGCCACTGCTCTCGGTCGTCGGGCGGGAGGTAGCCCGCCAGCCAGTGCTGCTGGTCCCACCGCCACTGCCGGTGGCAGGCCGGCTTGGAGAGCAGGTCGTCGTCGAAGCTCGCCGGCAGCGAGTCGACGACGTCGTCGTAGTGGAGCGTGAAGGGCGGCACGACGGCGTCGTCCTTCCACTTCGACGCCTGCAGCAGCGCTTCGGTGGCGGCGAGCTCGTGGGGGTGCGACGCCTGGTAGTCGGGTTGGTCCATGGGGAACCACATCACGTCGTGCGGGTTCACCAGCGCCACGGTGAGGAACCAGGGCTCGGCCTGGCCACCGTTGGCGTCGAGCCACCGGGCCGCGGAGTCGGCGATCACCGGGTCGAAGTGCACACCGGTGCCGGCCCACCCCATGAAGTGCTGGTCGTTGCCGTCCCAGTCGGTGTAGCCGTAGAGGTCCATGGGCGGGGTGGGACCGCCGGTGAGGTGCCACTTGCCGATGTAGCTCGACCGGTACCCCTGGTCGCCGAGCTGCGATCCGACCGTGGGGATGGCCGGGTCGAGGCTGTGGTGCCACGGGAACACCGTGTTGTCGTACACGAGGTGGCCCGGCAGGTACCGGCCCGTCATCATCGTGGCTCGCGACGGCGAGCACGGCGCCGAGTGCGTCCAGTGGTTGCCGAGCTCGACGCCCTCGGCGAGGAGGCGCTCACGCCACGGGAGCCGCACGGACGGCGGGAGCCACGTGCGCTCGCGCTCCTGGTCGGACACGACGAAGAGGATGTTCGGGCGGCGGCCGGCCATCGCCGGAGTCTCGCACGCGACAAGGCGCCGACCTGAGGCCGGCGCCTTGTCGAACGACGTGTCCCGAGGGGATCAGAGCTGCGCGAACACCTCCGCGACCCAGACCCGGCCCCGGCCGTCGGTGGCCACGCCCACGCCCATGTGGGTGAACCTGCCGTTCACGAGGTTCGCCTTGTGGGGTGCGGAGGCGACGAAGAGGTTGTGGATCGTGAGGAGCGTGTTGCTGGTCGGCGAGGAGTAGCCGACGTTCTCACCGAGCATCCGCCAGTTCAGGCTGCTCAGGCCGGCATCCAGGTCGGAGTGCTCGAGGCGGCCGGTGGACGCCATGTGCTGGGCCCAGGCCTCGGCCTTCTTGGTGAGGGTGTCGTTCTCGGTCAGCGAGTGGACGCCGTAGGACTTCCGGAGCGAGTTGGTGCGATCGAGGAACGTCCGCGAGTCCTTCGGCATGCAGCCCGCGGCCGCCAGAGCCAGCACGACGATGGCGACGACGGCGAGGAGCGACCGGCGCTTCGTGGGGCTGGATGCGGTGGTGGCGGTGGTGGTGGTCATTGCTTCGTGGCCTCCCAGGCTCGTTTGTCGCCCAAACGCAACATAGTCATGAGATCGAAACACGCTGCGCATGGCCCGCCCGCCACTGTCCGCAGCACTCCGAACTCCATCGGCGCGATCTCGCGGGACCTTGACCCCAAGCTGCCCAGCCACGCTCGCCGTGGCTGGCAGAGCACCACGTCGGCGGGGAGGAAACCGCCGCAACGCGCCGTCCTCAGCGCACCGACGGGCGTCGGGGGGTCAGGTGGAGAGCTGGTCGAGCAGGTCTGCCACCGCCGCGGCGCTGAGCACCGCTGGGATGTCGAGCGCGTGGAGCCAGGCCGCGTTCCGGCGGTGGAGGTCGTCGTTCGCATCGAAGCGGTTGAGGAGCACGATCGGCTCGTGGCCGAGCGCTTGGAAGGGCGCGACCGACAGGCGCACGGCGTTGATCGTCCCCAGCCCGGCGTCCGCCACCAGCACCACCTTCCGGGGGCGCAGCGCGGCGACGACGTCGACGGCGTCGCCGTCGCTGCCGATGGGCGACCGGGGCCCGCCGACGGTCTCGAGCCACGCCACGTCCACCGCGGGCTCGGGCCACCGCACCTCGTCGAGGAGGTCGGCGAGCGTCGGCACCGGCCGGCCGAGCGCCGCGGCAGCCATCGGTGGCGCCATCGGCACGGCATAGGTGCGAGCCGGCGGGCACACCACGTCGCCCGCCTCCCCGGTCGCATCGCCGAGCACGTCGGCGTCGAGGGGCTGCCCGTCCTCCGGGTCGAACGACTGCGCCGGCTTCCGGGCGGCGACCGTGCGACCACGGGCGCGGAGGTCGGCCAGGACGGCGGCACCGACCCAGGTCTTGCCGACCTCGGTGTGGGTGCCCGTGCACACCACGAGCATCAGGAGACGCCCAGCGACGCCAAGGCCTTCATGAGGTGCTCCACCTGCTCGTCGGTGTGGGCGGCCGACAGCGCGACCCGCAACCGGCTCGTGCCGGGGGCCACCGTCGGCGGGCGGATGGCGGGGACGAGGAGCCCCTGCTCGAGCAGCCTCTTCGACGCGTCGATCGCGGCTGCCTCGTCTCCCAGCACCACCGGGATGATGGGTGACGGGTGCCCGGGAGCCACGGCATCGACGTGGCGACGGAGCCGCTCGCGCAGGGCATGGCCTTCGCTCGACCGCGCGATCCGAAGGGCGGCGAGGGCGGCCGCCGTGTCGCCAGGCGTGGGCGCGGTGGTGAAGATGAACGGTCGGGCGGCGTTGACGAGCAGGTCGATCACGTCGCGCTGGGCCGCCACGAAGCCGCCCAGCGACCCGAGCGCCTTGGACAGCGTGCCGACGCGCACCACGTCCACATCGAGGTCGTCCGCCGGGGGGCCGAGCACCGCGTGCGCCTCGTCGAGGACGAGCAGGGCACCGTGCTCCCGGCACACCTCGGCGAGGTCGGGCACCGGGGCCTCGTCGCCGTCCATGGAGAACACCGTGTCGGTGACCACGAGGGCAGGACCGGAGTGGGCGGCGAGCAGCTCGGCCACGTGGGCGGGATCGCGGTGCCGGGCGATGGCGACGCGCCCGCGGGAGAGGCGCGCGCCGTCGATGATCGACGCGTGGTTGAGCTCGTCGCTGACGACCAGCACGTCGGGCTGGTCGGCGAGGGTGGAGAGCACCGCCAGGTTGGCGGCGAACCCGGTGGGGAGCAGCAGCGCCGCGTCGGTGCGCTTCCAGTCCGCCAGCTCCGCCTCCAGCTCGTCGTGGACCGGGCGCCCGCCCACCACGAGGCGGGACGCGCCGCTGCCCGCGCCCCACCGCGAGATGGCCTCACGAGCGGCCGCCGCCACCCGAGGATGACCAGCGAGCCCCAGGTAGTCGTTCGACGCGAACGACACGATCGGACGCCCCTCGAGGTCGCCGAGGGGCATGGGCCCGTCGAGGGTGCGGATCGATCGCCACCGATCAGCGCGGCGGATGTCGTCGAGCCGCCCCGCGACCCGATCCCGCCAGGGCGTCATCCCGCCTCGGTGACCTCGACGATGGCCGTCGCGACGGTGTCGACGATGCGATCGACCTCTGTCGCCGTGGTCGTGAGCATCGGCATGAGCACGATCACGTCACCGAGCGGTCGGATCAGCACCCCCCGCTCGACGCACCCCGCGGAGACGCGACGACCCCACCGAAGCCCGTCGACGGGCGGGGCCAGCTCGATGCCGATCATGAGGCCGCGCTGGCGGACCTCGCGCACCGCCGGGATCGGCACGACGTGCTCGGCGAGGAGCTCGGACAGCTGGTCGGCCCGCGCCCGGGCGTTGGCGAGCACGGACCCGTCGGCGAGCAGCTCGAGGTGACGGCGGGCGACCGCGCTGGCGAGCGCGTTCCCGCTGTAGGAGTGGCCGTGGTACAGGGTCTTCTCGCTGAGGTCGGGTCCGAGGAAGGCCTCGTACACCGGCGCCGATACCACCGTGGCCGACAGCGGCAGGTAGCCGCCCGTGATGCCCTTGCCGAGGCACAGGAGGTCGGGCCGCACGCCGCACTGCTCGACCGCGAACAGCGTGCCGGTGCGACCGAAGCCGGTGGCGACCTCGTCGCAGATGAGCAGGACGCCGTGTGCTCGGCACGCCGCGGCGACGCCGGCCACGAAGTCGGGCGAGCACAGCGCCATGCCCGCGGCGCCCTGCACCAGTGGCTCGATGACCACCGCGGCGAGGCGGCTGGCGTGCTGCGCGATCAGCGCAGCGGTGGTCCCGAGGTCGTCGTACGGCGCGCGCAGCACTGGGAACCGGAGCGGGTCGAACACGTCGGTGCCGAAGCCACCGTCGCCGACGGAGAGCGAGCCGATCGAGTCGCCGTGGTAGGCGCCGCTGAACGCGAGGTAGCGATCCCGTCCGGTGATCCCCTGGTTGGTGAAGTGCTGGAAGGCGATCTTGAGCGCCTGCTCCACGGCCTCGGCGCCGTCGCTGGCGAAGATCGTGTGGGGATCGTCCACCGGGACCACTGCCGCCAGCGCCTCA
>JBJMHD010000132.1:0-12497 GCA_045807565.1 Acidimicrobiales bacterium
AACCAGGCCGCGGGCACCTCCGCGCTCGACGGCTCGGGCCACGGCGTCACCGGCACCGTCAGCGGGCCGACCTGGGTGCCGGGCTACGGCTTCCCCCAAGACACCTCCGCCCCCGTCGCGCCGACGGGCCTCGTCGCAACCCCCGACGACGGCACCGCGTCCCTCACCTGGACCCTCAACGGCGAGTCCGATGTCGCGGGTTACGACCTGTACCGCTCCACGGACTTGCCGGTGTCGACGTCGGGTACGCCCCTCAACGGCGCCGACCTCCTCACCACCAGGCCGTACCTCGACACAGGCCTGACCAACGGCACGCAGTACCACTACGCCATCGTGGTGGTCGACGGCGCCGACAACCGCTCCGACGCGTCCTCTACCGCGTCCACGACGCCAGTCCCAGGTGACCCCGTCCTCGTCGGAGCCGGTGACATCGCCGACTGCGACCGCACCCAGGACGAGGCCACCGCCGCCTTGATCTCGGGGATCCCAGGTGGGGTGTTCACGCTGGGCGACAACGTCTACGACAACGGCCTCGCGTCCGAGTTCGCGAGCTGCTACGCCTCATCGTGGGGTGCCTTCAAGGACCGAACCCGTCCGACGCCCGGCAACCACGACTACGGCAACGGGTCGAACGACGGCTCGGGCTACTTCGACTACTTCAACGACGCGTCCATGGCCGACCGCGCCGGCGATCCCGCCGAGGGCTACTACAGCTACGACGTCGGTGACTGGTGGCACGTCGTCGTGTTGAACAGCGAGTGCTACTCGTATTCCGTCTGCGACCCCGCCGCTCAGCTGCAGTGGCTGCGGGCCGATCTGAACGGCCACGCCGGGCGGAACGTCATGGCGACCATGCACAAGCCGCGGTGGACCTCCGGGAACAACCGCCCGGGCATCACGAACCTCCAGCCCCTGTGGCAGGAGCTGTACGAGCACGGCGTCGAGATGCTGTTCGTCGGCCACGACCACCACTACGAGCGCTTCGCCCCCCAGAACGGGGCTGGAGGCCTCGACACGTCGTTCGGTGTCCGCGAGTTCATCGTCGGCACCGGCGGTGAGAGCGTCGGCGGGCTGGGGACCGTCGCGGCGAACAGCGAGGTGCGCGACGGCGCGACCTACGGGGTGATGAAGCTGCGCCTCCACCAGTCCAGCTACGACTGGCAGTTCATCCCCATCGCCGGCCAGACGTTCACGGACTCCGGGAGCCAGGCGGTCCATGGCGTGCCCAGCCTGCGCCCCGTGATCGACTCCGTCGTCATCAGCCCCACGTCGCCGGGCACGAACACCACCCTGACCTCCACGGTGACCAGCCACGATCCCAACGGCGACACCGTCACGCTCTCCCGCCAGTGGACCAGGAACGGTGTCGACATCCCTGGCGCAACGGGCAGCACGCTGAACCTGGCCACGGCGGGCAACGGCGACAAGGGCGAGCTGATCCGCCTTCGGGTGACGGGCAGCGACAGCGGCGGCGCCGGGGCGCCGACGACGTCCGCGTCGGTGACGGTGCAGAACTCCGCGCCGACCGCGACGGTGACGCTCAACAACAGCACGCCAGGGACGAACACAGTGCTGACGGCCACCGCCACGAAGGCCGATCTCGACAACGATGCGACCACGCTCACGTACGTCTGGAAGACGAACAGCGCGACCAAGAAGACGACCGCGGGCACGGCGTCGCCCACCGACACGTTCGACCTGTCCCTAGCCGGCAACGGTGACGCGGGAGACATCATCACCGTGGAGGTCACGCCGAGCGACGGCTCCGCGTCCGGAACGATGGTGAGCAGGACGGTAACGATCGATGCCGCTCCCGCCGCACCTGGAGCACCCGTCGTCACATTGTCCCTCACTGCGGTCAACCTCGACTGGCCCAACAGCTCCGAAGCCGACCTGGCCGGGTACAACGTCTACCGCGCCGCGTCCCCGGGCGGCAGCTACACGAAGCTGAACCCCACGCTCCTCACCGCGTCGACGTACGCCGACGCGACGGCGCCCGCGCAGGCGACCTCGTACTACCGCGTGCACGCCGTCGACACCGGAGGGAGCGAGTCGCCGCCGACCGCCGCCTCGGCGTTCCGCGGCATCGCGTTCCGAGCCGCGTCGTCACAGAAGGCCAGCGGGACGTCGATCGCGGTGCCTCGCCCCGCCGGCGTAGCCGTGAACGACGTCCTCCTCGCGGTGGTGCAGGTCCGTAGCGCTGGCGTGATCAACACCCCGGCGGGCTGGACGTCCGTCCGATCCGATCCGAACGGCACCGCGTTGCGGCAGGCCGTGTTCGTGCACGTGGCCCAAGCGTTGGATCCCGCGTCGTTCACCTGGACGTTCGCAGGGAGCCAGAGCGCGACGGGCGTCATCCTGGCCTACGCGGGCGTGAACCCCGCGGCGCCACTCGACGGCTCGTCCTCCCACGTCGCCAGCACCGTCTCGATCCCGACGACCTCCTTCAGCACCACGGCGCCGGACGCCGCGGTGATCGGTCTCTTCGGCACCGCGACGAACGCCACCATCGCGCCGCCCGCGACCTTGATCGAGCGCGCCGAGATCGCGAGCAGCGGCAAGGTGAAGTCCGTGCTCGAAGCCGCCGACTCGCTGCAGGCGGCCGCAGGCTCCACGGGCGCGCCGGCAGGGAGCGCAGGAGCTGCGGCGGCGAACATCGGACAGCTCGTCGCGCTCCGCCCGGCCAACGTCCCCGGACCGCCCGACACCGTTTCGCCGACCACGCCCAGTGGCCTCACCGCGACCGCGGTGTCGGCGAACCAGGTGGACCTGGCGTGGACCGCATCGGTCGACAACGTCGGCGTCGACCACTACGTGATAACTCGCAACGGCGTACAGCTGGCGGCGGCACCGACAGGAACCTTCTTCAGCGACACGACCGTCGTGCCGAACACCGCGTACACCTACACGGTGGCCGCCGTCGACGCCGTCCCGAACGTGTCGCAGCCGTCGAACACTGCCTCCGTGACGCCGTCGAGCATCACGTTCCGGGGCGCCAGCTCCGCTGCGGCCAAGAGCGCGTCCTCGCTCTCGCTGCCGCGACCATCGCTGACGCAGGTCGGCAACGTGCTCATCGCCTCGATCGACGTGCGCGGCGCCGGCGCGGTCACGCCGCAGCTGGCCGGCTGGACGCTCGTCCAACAGGAGACGGTGGGCGTGCTCACGAAGCGGACCTACTGGCGCGTCGCTGGAGCGGAGGCGGGTCCGTACGTGTTCACCTTCGGGAGCGCGCAGACCGCGGCGGGTGTCATCGCTGCCTATGCCGGCGTCGACACCGCGGCCCCGATCGGCGATCACAGCGGCGGTACGGGCACGACGACATCGATCACGGCGCCGTCGGTCACCGTCAGCAGCGTGGGCTCGAGGATCGTGTCGCTGGTGGGCGTGGCCACCAACGGCTCGATCACGGCGCCCTCCGGATGGACCGAACGCGCCGAGATCGTGGGCGGGTCCGGTTCCAGCCGCGTCGCCAGCGAGCTCAGCGATGCAGCTGCCGCGGTCGTCGGGCCCACCGGGAGCCAGACCGCCACCTCCTCGAAGGCTGCGGCCGGCGTCGCGCAGCTGCTGGTGCTCCGACCAACGCCATAGCGCACAGCGCGTGCGGGAGGCTCGCGCCGTGCCGGACCTTCGACGAGCCGCGCCTGGCGGCACCGGCTTCGAGGAGTTCCTCGAAGGCGTCGTCTGGCAATCCAAGGATCTCTGACGTGGTGGCTCGCTGCCCAGATCACCTGAGCTACGCCGTCACCTGCCGAGGTGTGATCCCCGTTCACGGCGACGTCCCGCCGAATAGCCTCCCGCGATGGCACCGGTGCGGGAATCCAAAGAGGTGGTTCGACGATTCCTCGAGCATGGGTCGACCGCTGACGGCTGGAACATGGAGGTCATCAGCGAGTGCTTCGGCGAGGACTACTGGTCGCACACCTGGCAGGGAGATCTCGCGAGCACAGGGGCCCGTCAGGGACGGTTCTTCGCTGCCTTCGAGTTCATCGAACGGCTCTCCAGCGATCTGGTCGCCGAGGGTGACCTCGTGGTCCACCGCTCGACGGTGAAGCTCCGCCACGTCGGCGAGGTCTTCGGCATCCCGCCTACGCATCGAGTGGTCACGGCGGAGCACGTCGAGATGTGGCGGGTCACCCAGGGAAAGATCGTCGAGCACTGGGGCGGGCTAGGTGCTGGGGCACAGCTCCACCGAGCACTCACCAACCCGGGCGAGTGAGCGCTGGATGCCCTGTCGCCGCCCGGGCCTACCTGCCGGACACGACCACGTAGCCCAGCGGGAAAGATGGTCCTGTGGACCGGGCCCTTCGGGTGGTTGCAGTCGGCCTTGCACTGCTGTTGGCCTCATGGGCGCTCCTGGCCTTCGCGGCGAAGCGGTTGCCGCCCGGTACTGCGAGGGATCTCGCGACCGTTCTCCCCGCGTGTCTGACGACGGCTCGACGGCTCCGCCGCGACCCGCGTGTTCCCCGGAGCGCGAAGGTCGCCGTCGCTATCGCGGGGCTTTGGCTGCTCTCGCCGATCGACCTCATCCCGGAGTTCCTGCCGATCGTCGGTCCGCTCGACGACGTCATCGTCATCGCGCTGGCCCTTCGGTTCGCAGCTCGGCGCACACCACGGGAGGTGCTGGTGGAAGCGTGGCCGGCAGAGGAAAGGATCCTCACTCGGCTGCTCGGAGCTCCGGCTCCATGAAGCGGGCACTCCTGGCGATCGGGAAGCAGACCTCGACGACCACGACCCCGCCCGCTCGGCCCAGCAACGCCACGGAAGGGCCTGCCCCGTGGTCGCCGCGAGCTCCGCGGTCTACGCCGTCAGCGGTTCGCTCCGCTGTTGGCGCCCGTCTGTGCTCGTGCGGGTGCTGGCGGCTGGCGGTGGAGCAAGAGCGAGAGGACGAGCCTGAGTGCCTTCGATGCGCATCCTGGTGACGACGCCCGCAGGCCTCGGCCACATCTACCCGATGGTGCCCTTGGCCCGCGCGCTGGCCGACCGCGGTCACGAGGTGCGGTGGGCGGTGCCGGCGCCTGCCGCACCCGAGGTGGCGCAGCGGGGACTGGTCGCGATGCCGATCGCAGGATGCGGGCCGATCAGCCCTCGCGACGTCCTGCAGCGGTACCCCGAGATCGGCGAGCTGTCCGCCGAGGACCGCCCGGAGGCGCTCTTCGGGAAGCTGTTCGGCGCGATGGCGACGCCGCCGATGCTGGAGGGCCTGGAGGGCGCGTTGGAGGGTTGGCGACCGGACCTCGTCGTCTCCGACGCGGGGGAGTTCGCCGGGCACATCATCGCCGCCACCCTGGGCGTCCCGAGCGTCACGAAGGGGTTCGGCGCGCTGCTGCCGGAGATCCGCGCCGCGAGAGCCGGCGAGGAGGTCGCCACGCTGTGGGCCGAGCGAGGCCTCGAGCCCCGACCGTACGGGGGCGCCTACGACACGCTCTACCTCGATCCGTACCCGCCCGAGCTCCAGGTGGACGCGGGCGCCCACGTGCCCCACCGACAGCTCCTCCGCCCGGGCTCCGACGACCTCGCCGCCACCGCGGACGACGCCGCCCTGCCGCTACCGACGGCGCGGCCCGATGCGCCGCTCGTCTACGTGACGATGGGAACGGTCTTCAACGATCCCGACCCGCTGCGCCGCGCCATCGAGGGCATCCGCGAGCTGCCGGTGCGGGTCGTCGCGACGGTCGGGCCGGCCGGTGATCCCAGCGCCCTCGGCGAGCAGCCCCAGCACGTCCGCGTCGAGCGCTACGTGCCGCAGACGGCCCTGCTTCCGCGATGCGACCTGGTGGTGTCGCACGCCGGCTCGGGCACGGTCCTGGGTGCGCTCGCGATCGGCCTCCCGCAGGTGTGCCTCCCGCAGGGCGCCGACCAGTTCCTCAACGCGCGAGCGGTGGAGGCGTCGGGAGCTGGGCTCGCCGTGCCACCCTCCGACGCCACCGCGGCGGCGGTCGGGGCAGCAGCGTCGGACGTCCTGAGCCGCCCGGAGATGCGCAGCGCGGCCGAACGCGTCGCCGGCTCGATCCGAGCGATGCCCGCCCCGGCCGAGGTCGCGTCGATCCTCGAAGCCATCGGCTGAGAGGCGCCGCTGCTAGCGGAGGCCGACCGCCTGCTGGGCTCGTGCGAGCGTGACCTCGGCCACGGCGTGGGCGCGGTCGGCACCCTTGGCAAGGAGCTCGCCCAGCGCCATGGGGTCGGCCGACAGCTCGGCATGCCGCTCCTGGATCGGACGGAGCAGCTCGATGACGGCGGCCGCGGTGTCGGCCTTGAGCGGCCCGTACTGCTCGTAGCGCTCGGCCAGCGCTTCCGGATCCTCGCCAGTGGCGGCAGCGAGGATCGACAGGAGGTTGGACACGCCCGGCTTGCTCGCGGGGTCGAAGCGCACCTCGGCGTCGTTGTCGGTGACGGCTCGCTTGAACTTCCGCTCGATGGTGTCGGGCGCGTCGGCCATGAGGACCGTGCCCTGGGGCGAGTCGATCGACTTCGACATCTTGCGGGTGGGCTCTTGCAGGTCCATCACCCGGGCGCCCACCTTGGGGATGTCCGCCTCGGGCACGACGAAGGTGTCGCCGTAGCGGCTGTTGAAGCGCTCGGCCACGTCGCGCGTGAGCTCGAGGTGCTGCCGCTGGTCGTCGCCCACGGGCACCCGGTCGGTGTCGTAGAGGAGGATGTCGGCGGCCATCAGCGCCGGGTAGGTGAACAAGCCCGCCGACACGAACCGCTGCTGGTCGGACTTCTCCTTGAACTGCGTCATCCGGCTCAGCTCGCCGAAGCTGGCCGTGCACTCCATCAGCCATGCCAGCTGGGCGTGCTCCCCGACGTGGCTCTGCACGAACAGCGTGCTCACGTCAGGGTCGATGCCGCTCGCCAGGTAGAGCGCGGCGGTGTCGAGGGTGCGGGCGCGGAGGGCGGCGGGATCCTGCGGCACGGTGATGGCGTGGAGGTCGACGATGCAGAACACCGAGGTGGTGGCGGCCTGGTCCGACACGAACCGCCGCAGCGCGCCCAGGTAGGTGCCGAGGGTGAGCTCGCCCGAGGGCTGGATGCCGGAGAACACACGAGGGGACGACGGGCTCGCCATGGGCGGCGATGGTAGGGCTGTCGGCCCTGGTCACCCCACATGGTTCAGGAAACGACAGTGGTGTGATTAACCTTGTCCCGATGCCCTACGACGTCACCACACCGGTGTTCGAGGGACCCTTCGACCTGCTGCTGCACCTCATCTTGCGCGAGCAGGTCGAGCTCTACGAGGTGAGCCTCACCAAGATCGTCGACGCCTACCTCTCCGAGATCGAGCAGATGGAGCAGCTCAGCCTCGACGTCGCGACGGAGTTCCTGCTCATCGCGGCCACGCTGATCGAGCTGAAGACGCGGCGCCTCCTGCCGGGCGACGACGACCTCGATCTGGACGACGAGCTCGCGCTGTGGTCCGAGCGCGACCTGCTCCTCACGCGGCTCGTCGAGTGCAAGACGTTCAAGGACGCGGCGCTCGCGCTGCACGCCCTGTCGGACCGCGCCGGGCGATCGTTCCCGCGGTTGGCCGGCCCGGACGAGCGCTTCATCGACCTCACGCCCGACGTGCTCGAGGGTGTCACGCCACTCGACCTGCGCACCGCGTTCCTCCGCGCCGTCACCCCTCGACCCGCCCCGTTCATCGACCTCGACCACGTCGCACCGATCCGCGCCTCGGTCACCGACGCCGTGGTCGAGCTCCTCGAGGAGCTGCCGCTCGCCGGCACGATCAGCTTCCGGGAGCTCACCGGTTCGCTCGTCGAGCGCCTCGACGTCGTCGTGCGGTTCTTGGCGGTGCTGGAGCTGTTCAAGCAGGGGTTCGTCGACCTCGACCAGCCCCGCACCTTCGGCGACATCCAGATCGTGTGGCTCGGGCGCGACCGCTCCGAGCTCGAAGAGCTGTCGCCGGTCGATGCCTACGATGGCTAGGGAGCGATTCGACCTCATGCCGCACACCGACAGCGACACGCGGCGCGCGATCGAGGCCGTCCTGATGGTGGCGGAGCTGCCGGTGGAGCCACAGCTGCTCGCCCAGCTGCTCGAGCTGCCGGTCGCCCAGGTCACGGCGCTGTGCCAGGAGATGGCGGCGGAGTACGAGGTGGAGGGCCGCGGGTTCGCGCTGGTGTCGGTCGCCGGAGGGTGGCGCTTCCAGAGCCACGCCGACCTCGCGCCCTATGTCGAGCGCTTCGTGCTCGAGGGCCAGTCGGCCCGGCTGTCCGCAGCCGCGCTCGAGACGTTGGCGATCGTCGCGTACAAGCAGCCAGTGTCGCGAGCACAGGTGGCGGCGATCCGCGGCGTGAACGTGGACGGCGTGATGCGCACGCTCCAGCAGCGCGGCTTCATCGCCGAGGTCGGCAAGGACCCTGGGCCCGGCCTGGCCGTGCTGTTCGGCACCACACCGCTCTTCCTCGAGCGCCTCGGGCTCAACAGCCTCGAGGAGCTCCCTGCGCTCAGCGAGTTCGTCCCTGGCGCCGACGTGGTCGAGCACCTCGAGTCGGGCCTCCGCCCGCCGCCCGGCCCCACGCTCACCGAGCGCCTCGACGAGCTCGAGTCCAACGGCGGTGGGAGCCACATCGCTCCCAGCGAGGTCAGCCTGGACGAGATCGACCTCGGCGACGTCGGCGACGACCTCGAGGAGTAGCCGCTCGTGCCCCCCGAGGGCGACGGCGTCCGCCTCCAGAAGGTGCTGGCGCAGGCCGGACTCGGCAGCCGGCGTGCGTGCGAAGAGCTCATCGAGCGCCGGCGGGTGCGCGTCAACGGCGAGGTCGCCGCGCTCGGCCGACGCGTCGATCCTGAGACCGACGTCGTGGAGGTGGACGGAGCGCAGATCGGCGTGCGACCCGGGCTCGTGCACTACCTCCTCAACAAGCCGCAGGGCGTCATCACCACCGCCGACGATCCGCAGGGGCGGCCGGTGGTGGTCGATCTCGTGCCCGCCGAGCCCCGCGTCTTCCCGGTCGGTCGGCTCGATGCCGACTCCGAGGGGCTGCTCCTCCTCACCAACGACGGCGACCTCACGCACCGCCTCACCCATCCGAGCTTCGGGGTGGACAAGGAGTACCTGGTGGAGGTGGAGGGAGAGCCGGCGCGGGGAGCGCTGGCGCGGCTGCGCGAGGGCGTCGACCTCGACGACGGGCGGACCGCGCCGGCCAAGGTCGCGCAGCTCGACGCCCGCCTCCTCCGGATCACCATCCACGAGGGTCGCAACCGCCAGGTGCGCCGGATGTGCGAAGCGGTGGGGCACCCCGTCCGCCGCCTCGTCCGCACCCGGATCGGGCCGATCACCGACCGCGCGCTGAAGCCGGGGGAGTGGCGAGCGCTCACGCAGGACGAGGTGCGGGCGCTAGAGCGTGCGGCCGTCGGGAAGGCACCCAGGTAACGTCCACCTCCGTGCCGGCCGCCCTGCGCGCCCTGCGAGGTGCCACCACCGTCGACGAGGACGAGGAGAGCCACGTCCACGAGCGCGTCATCACGCTGCTCGAGGAGATGTGTGCCCGCAACGGCGTCCACCACGACGACATCGTGAGCATCCTGTTCACCGCCACCGACGACCTGCACGCCACCTTCCCCGCCACGGGTGCTCGAAAGATGGGGCTCGGCGACGTCCCCCTCATCTGCGCCCGCGAGCTCGACGTCGACGGTGGTGCGCCGAGGTGCATCCGCGTCCTGATGCACCTCACCACGGAGCGCAGCCGGGCCGACCTGCGCCACGTGTACCTCGAGGGTGCCATCGGCCTACGCGACGACCTGCCTGGCTGATGTCAGCTCGGCGGGCAGGGGTGGTCGGCACCGGCCTGATCGGCGGCTCGATCGGGCTCGCGCTCCGGCGGCGGGGCTGGCACGTCACCGGTGACGACCGCGATCCGGCCGTGGCGGCGCGCGCACTGGAGCTCGGTGCCCTCGACGCCGTCGGCACCGACCCCGATGCCGAGGTGACGTTCCTCGCCACCCCCGTGCGGGCGGTGGCCGACGCCGCCAAGGATGCCCTCGCCAGCACGGGCGGCACCGTCACCGACGTGGGCAGCGTCAAGGGGTCGATCGTCGACGCCGTCGCCGACCCCCGCTTCATCGGCGGCCACCCGATGGCTGGTTCGGAGCAGGACGGGGTGGACGGTGCCGATGCCGACCTCTTCGCCGGCGCGGTCTGGGTCCTCACGCCCACCGCCGCCACCGACGACCGCGCCCTCACCTCCCTGCGCGCCGTCATCGCCGAGCTGGGCGCCGATGTGGTGTCGCTGGCTCCCGATCACCACGACGCGCTGGTCGCGGTGGTCTCGCACGTCCCGCACCTCACCGCGGCCGCGCTGATGCGCATGGCGGACGACCGGGCGACGGAGCACCGGGCCCTCCTCCGCCTCGCCGCCGGCGGGTTCCGCGACATGACGCGCATCGCGTCCGGCAGTCCGGGGATCTGGCCGGACATCTGCGCCGAGAACCGAACCGCCATCGTCGACGTGCTCGACCGCCTGCTGGCCTCCCTCAACGAGGTCCGTGCCATCGTCGCCGAGGACGATCGTGACGGGCTGCTGGCGGTGCTGGAGCGGGCCCGCACCGCCCGAGCGAACCTGCCGTCGCGCGTCACCAGCGCTGCCGACCTGTCCGAGGTGCGCATCCCGGTGCCCGACCGAGCCGGCGTCCTCGCCGAGGTCACCACGCTGGCCGGCACGCTCGACGTGAACATCGCCGACCTCGAGATCGCCCACTCCAGCGAGGGGGAGCAGGGCGTGCTGATCCTGCTCGTCGACGCCAGCTCCGCCGAGCGCCTCCGTGCCGCGCTCGGCGAGCACGGCTACCGCCCGTCCGTCACCCCGCTCGAGTGAGCGCGATGGCGCTTCCGGACCCGCTGCCGTTGACCCCACTGGTCGAGCCGCTCGACGTCGTCGTGTCGCTCCCGGGGTCGAAGAGCATCACCAACCGGGCGCTGGTGTGCGCCGCGCTCGCCGTCGGCACCAGCACGCTCAGCAACGCGCTGCACGCCGACGACACCGAGGCGATGGTCGAGGGCTTGCGGGCCATGGGCACCGAGATCGATGCCCGGTGGAGCGAAGGGCGCCTCGTCGTCGTGGGCACGGCCGGCCGACCCGTGAGCGACGTCGCCATCGTGGACGCCCGCCTCTCGGGCACCACCAGTCGCTTCCTGCTTCCCGTAGCCGCGCTGGGCGAGGGCCACCGCCGCGTGGACGCCGCCAACCGCATGCGCGAACGTCCGATGCGCGAGGTCGTGGACGCGGTGCGCGACCTCGGCGCGGAGGTGCACGACGTCGGCGCGCCCGGGCACCTCCCGGTGGAGGTGCAGGGCGGCACGCTGGCCGGTGGCGAGGTCGCGGTCCGCGGCGACGTGTCGAGCCAGTTCCTGTCCGGCCTGCTGCTGAGCGGGCCGGCCATGCCGAGCGGCCTCGTGGCTCACCTGGTCGGCGATCTGGTGTCGCAGCCCTACGTCGACATGACCGTGGCGGTGATGGCCGAGTTCGGGGTGCGCGTGCAGCAGCCCGACGAGCGCACGTGGGTCGTCGAACCCCAGACCTACCGGGCGGCCGACGTCGGCATCGAGCCCGACGCCAGCGCCGCGTCCTACGTCTTCGCGGCCGCCGCCATCGCCGGCGGTCGCGCCACCGTGACCGGCCTGGGATCCGGCTCCCTGCAGGGCGACCTCGCCTTCGTGGACGTGCTCGAGCGCATGGGCGCGTCGGTCGAGCGGCGCGACGACCGCACGACGGTGGCGGCCGGCCCGCGCCTGACCGGGGTGGACGTCGACCTGTCGGCGCTCTCCGACACGGCCCAGACCCTCGCCGCGGTGGGGGTGTTCGCCGACTCACCCACCCGGGTGCGGGGCATCGGGTTCGCCCGGGCCAAGGAGACGGACCGACTGGCGGCGGTGGTGCACGAGCTGCGCCGGGTCGGGATCGAGGCGGAGGAGACGGACGACGGCTTCGTGGTCCACCCCGGGACCCCGCGCCCGGGCGTGGTCGAGACGTACGACGACCACCGCATGGCGATGAGCTTCGCCCTGTTGGGTCTGCGGGCGCCGGGGATCGCCATCGCCGACCCGGGCGTCGTGGGCAAGACGTTCCCCGGGTTCTGGGAGGCGCTGGAGGGGCTCCGGCGTGGCTGACGACCGGGTGGTGGCCATCGACGGGCCGGCGGGCTCGGGCAAGTCGACCGTGGCGAAGGCGCTGGCGGCGCGCCTGGCGTTGCCCTACCTCGACACCGGCGCCATGTACCGGGCGGTGGCCTTTGCCGCGCTGCGCCGGGGCGTCGACCCCGACGAGGCTGAGACCGTGGCCCGCATCGCCGAGCACCTCGAGCTGCACGTGGAGGACGGCGACGTCACCGTCGACGGCGTCGACGCCAGCATCGAGATCCGCGGGCCCGAGGTCACCAGAGCGGTGAGCGCGGTGGCGGCCAACCCGGACGTGCGCAAGGAGCTCGTCCGGCGCCAGCGGGAGTGGGTGGCGGAGCGGGGCGGGTCGGCCGTGGTCGAGGGCCGCGACATCGGGACC
>JBJMHD010000133.1:0-9099 GCA_045807565.1 Acidimicrobiales bacterium
ATCGTGGAGAAGGGCGGCGACTTCGGCGGCACCTGGTACTGGAACCGGTACCCGGGCGCGCAGTGCGACACCGCGTCGATGGTCTACATGCCGCTGCTCGAAGAGACCGGGCACATGCCCACCGAGAAGTACGCGCACGCCCCGGAGATCCTGGAGCACTGCCAGCGGATCGGGAAGCAGTACGGCCTCTACGACAACGCGCTGTTCCACACCGAGGTGACCGACCTGGAGTGGGATGCGGAACGGTCGGTGTGGATCATCCGCACGAACCGCGGCGACGAGATCACCGCCCAGTTCCTGGGCATGGGCACCGGGCCGCTGCACGTCCCGAAGCTCCCGGGCATCCCCGGGCTCGAGGACTTCGAAGGCCACTCCTTCCACACCAGCCGGTGGGACTACGGCTACACCGGCGGCGATCCCGAGGGCGCCCCGATGGACCGGCTCGCCGACAAGCGAGTGGCCATCATCGGCACCGGCGCCACGTCGGTGCAGGCGGTCCCCCACCTCGCCAAGGCGTGCGGGACGCTCTACGTGGTGCAGCGCACGCCGAGCTCCGTGGACGTGCGCGCCAACCAGCCCACCGACCCGGAGTGGTTCGCAACCATCAACACGCCGGGCTGGCAGCAGCGCTGGCTCGAGAACTTCACCGCCAACCAGACCGGGGGCATGGCGGACGAGGACCTCGTGATGGACGGCTGGACCGACCTGGCCCGCCGGGTGCGCGGTCGGATGATGTCGCTGCCGCCCGAGGAGCTCACCTACGAGGGGATGATGGCGGCCTTCGAGGACTCCGACTTCGAGAAGATGGACGAGATCCGCAGCCGGGTCGACGCGATCGTCGAGGACCCGGACACCGCGCAGCAGCTCAAGGCCTGGTACCGCCAGCTGTGCAAGCGGCCGTGCTTCCACGACGAGTACCTGCAGGCCTACAACGAGCCGGCGACCCACCTGCTCGACACCGACGGCAAGGGCGTGGAGCGGATCACGCCCAAGGGCGTGGTGGTGAAGGGCGTGGAGTACGAGGTGGACTGCATCATCTACGCGTCGGGGTTCGAGGTCGGCACCGAGCACACCCGCCGGGCCGGCTACGACATGACCGGTCGCGACGGCGTCACGCTGAGCAGCTGGTGGGCCGACGGGATGCGCACGAAGCACGGCACCCACGTGCACGGCTTCCCGAACGCGTTCATCGTGCAGCCCACCCAAGGGGCCAACCTCATCTCCAACGTCCCCCACAACCTCACGGAGGCAGGCAAGACGATCGCCATGATCGTCCGGCACGCCATCGACCACGGCCACCGCGAGGTGGAGGTCACGAAGGAGGCGGAGGACGCCTGGGTCGAGCTGCTGCTGTCGGGCCCCGACTTCGGGATCATCGGCTCCATCGACTGCACGCCCGGCTACTACAACAACGAGGGCCAGCCGCGTGCCAACCGCCAGTCCTTCGTGGGCTACCCGGCCGGCGCGATGGCGTACTTCCAGTACCTCGACAGCTGGCGCAGCACGGGCGACTTCGAGGGTCTCGAGTTCCGGTAGCGCTCCGCGTCAGGCATGGGTGAGGTCCTTGGCCTCCTCGGGCTCGACGCCCTCCTCGGTGGGATGCGTCGGCCGCTTGCCGCGGTCGTCTCGCCAGATCTCCCAGGCCGCCACCGACCCGGCGAGCCATGCGGCGCCGAGCACCCAGCCCCCGAGCACGTCGCTGATGTAGTGCACGCCGAGCGCCAAGCGGGAGACGCCGATGGCGAGCAACGTGAAGATCCAGGCGCCGACCGCGATGGCGCGAGCCCGGCGCGAGAGGATCGGTAGGAACGCGAGCATGAGCGCCCCGTAGCAGACGACCGCCTGCATCGAGTGGCCCGACGGGAAGCTCTTGCCGAACGGCGACAGGATCGGTCGCTCGACCGTCGGCCGGGGACGGGCCACGACGATCTTCACGAGGCTGTCGACGATCCCGCCGCCGATGCAGGTGACGGCGAGGAACAGCGCGAGCTTTCGACCTCCGTGGAGGAAGATCCATACCGCGGGGATGCCGATGGAGAAGACGAGGAAGATCGGCTTGCCGATGTCCGAGATGAGCTCGAGGGTCGTGATGAGGGCGCCCTTGCCGTAGACGAACCCGTTGAACGCGCGCGCCGCGCTCTCGTCGACCTTCGTGAGAGGTCCGTGCGTCGTCACCTGCTCGAGCAGCAGCCCGAACGGGATGCCCACCAGCACCACCGCGAGCCCGAACAGGCTCGCCCGCAGCTCGTACCTCCCGAAGGGTCCGAGTTTGCGGGCGACACCTTCGGGTAACCCGCGGTCCATGGCGGGCATCGTTCCTCGGTTCGAGAACGTTCAAACGCTCGACCTCCCCTGGAAGCGGATCGTCGTGGTGGCGACCGTGGTGCGGGTGGTGATGGAGGTGGCCGCGATCCCCTTGGCGCCCGCGCTCTACGAGCACCACGTCGCCACCCTCGTGCTCCTGCGGCCCACCAAGGAGGTCTTCCTCTTCGGCGGCTTCCAGGTGCGCGAAGGGAACGCGTGGCTGCCAGTGCTCTTCCTCGCCGCGATCCCGCTGCTGCTCGGCGGCGTGTGGCTCTTCTACGCCCTCGGTCGCGTCTACAAGGACGATCTGGACGACGCGGACCTTCCGGGGATCGCTGGGCGGCTCCTGCCCAAGAAGCGGATCGACAAGATGCGTGAGGTGCTGGAGGACAGGGGCTCGCGGGTCGTCTTCCTCGGCCGGCTGGCAGCGTTCCCATCCACGTTGATGGCGGCCGCCGCCGGGGCCTCCGGTGTCCCCTTCAAGGAGTTCGCCATCGCGGACGCGGCCGGCGCCATCCTCTCGACGGCGGCCCTGTTCGGGATCGGCTACGGCCTCGGACAGGCCTACGACTCGGCCGGGCCCTGGGTCACCGGCGCCGGCGTGCTGGTGCTCGCCGCGGTGCTCGTGCTCTTGGGCCGCTCGCTCTCACGGTCCAAGTCGGGGGGCACCGCCACGCGCAAGGCCTGAGGTCGCTTGGTGACCTCGAGCTCCTCCGGGCCGTCGTAGGTCTCACCGTCGGCAGCCAGGCGGAGCGGTCCGTCGAGCGAGCGGATCGTGATCGACGGCACGGCCCGTTCCTCGTACACGGGGCAGTGGCGCAGCCGGCCCGAGAGCACGTCGAAGGCGAACCGAGTGCGCGAGAAGCGCCGCACACCGCTCACCAAGCGCACGTCGAGCAGCCCGTCGTCGAGCCGTTCGCGCCACGACGGACCGAACCCGGTGGGGTCGTAGCGGCCGTTGCCGATCCAGGCGAGCCAGACGCGCCGGACGTCGCCGTCGATCTCGACGCAGAGCGGCTCCATCTTCGGGAGCTCACGCGCGAGGGCGACGAGGAGGGCGGGCCACTTGCCGATCCGTCCCTCGAGCCGCTCCCGGGCATCCACGACGGGTGCGTACCCGCCGAAGGTCAACGTGTTGACGAAGCAGCGATCGCCCGCCACGCCCAGGTCCATGCGGCAGGCAGTGCCGGCGCGCACCGCTGCGATGCTGTCGTCGACCGACTCGAGACCGAGGTCCCGGGCCAGGTGGTTGAGGGTGCCCGCGGGGACCGCGACGAACGGGAGGTCGCGATCGGCCGCGATGGTCGCCACCGCGGCAAGGGTGCCGTCACCGCCTGCCGCGCCGATGCAGATGAGCTCGTCGTGGCAGAGGAGCGCCTCGAGATCGTCGTCCTCGGACAGCTCGACCACGTCGGCGCCCGGCAGACCGGCGCGCAGATCGTCGGCGGGCGAGGCGCTCCACGCCGGTCCCGATGAGGGGTTCACGACGATGCGCACCCCGGTGCCGTCGGGTGCCGGCCGCTCGTCGGGGTCGGGGATGCGACGCGGTATGGGCAGGGGCGCATCCTTCGGGCGCTTCGGCACGACCACCTGCCGCACCCACACGCCGACACCGACAGCCGCTGCCAGCCCCGCCAACCACCGCCCGCGCCTGCCTCCGACCATCTCCGCAGTGTGCCCGCTCCCGTCGGGATCGAACCTCGACTTGCTCGCTCCTCAAAAAGGTCGTCGACGGGTGTCGATCCGGGTCGAGGCCGTTCGTCTCCTTGGTGAGAGTCGGAAGCGCCGGCTCCCCACCCAGAGGAGCTTCGAATGACCGCCACCCTGCTGCCCCAGGCCACCGTCCCCGCCGTCGAGACCGAAGCCGCACATTCGCTGTGGCGCACCGGGCTCAAGGCCGGCGTGCTCGCCGCCGGTGCGACCACCGCCATCGCCGTGATCGCCAGCGCCGCTGGCGTGTCCTTCGAGGTCGAGGGCGAGGCGATCCCGCTGGCCGGCTACGCCCAGATGACGCTGCTCGGCGCCGTCGTCGGTGTGCTGCTCGCCGCGGGGCTCCGCCGGTGGGCCCGCACCCCGCAGCGCACCTTCGTCCGGGCGACGGTCGTGCTCACGGCGCTGTCGGTCGTGCCGGACCTGACCGTGGGCTTCGACGCTCCGAGTGCCGCCACGCTCATCGTCGCCCACGTGGTGGCCGCCGCGATCATCGTCCCCCGCCTGGCGGCCCGCCTGCGCGGCTGACCATCACACCCGCCACCACGAAGCCCCGGTTCCACGCGCGGACCGGGGCTTCGTCGCGTCAGCGGCGGGCCGTCACCTCGATGGGAACGCCGCCCTTGGGGGTGAGGGTGGCGATGCCCGTCGGCTTCACGTGGGTCGTCCGGTTTCGCCACTCGACCCGCTGGGCGAGGCGGACCGCCATCACCTGGAGCTCCAGGGTGGCCAGTGCGAACCCGATGCACCTGCGGTTGCCGCCGCCGAAGGGCACGAACGAGTACGGCGTGGGCTCGGGGGCGTCCGGCGCCCAGCGACTCGGGTCGAAGCGCTCCGGGTCGGGCCAGAGCTCCGGCAGGCGCCCGGTGACGTACGCGCTGTAGAGCACCATCCGACCGGCCGGGATGGTCATGCCGTGCAGCTCGCTCGGCGCGATGGACCGGCGTGGCGCGGCGGGCCCAGGGGGCCAGAGGCGGAGCACCTCCTGCACGGCACCGAGGGCGAGCGGCATGGCGCGCAGGTCGTCGATGGTGGGAGGCCGGTCGCCCAGCACCGCGTCGACCTCGGCGCGGACCGCAGCGAAGACGTCCGGGTGGCGGCCCAGCTCCAGTACGAGCCAGGCGGCCGCGCCCGAGGTCGTGTCGAACCCGGCCGCCATCAGGCTGCGCACCTGGTCGAGCAGCTCGGCATCGGTGAGCGTCTCACCGTCCACACCGGCCAGCAGCGCGGTGAGGGTGTCGGGGTGGGCGTCCTCGTCGATCCCTGCGGTTCGCCGGCGGGCGACCTCGGCGAGCACCAGCTCGTCGGCAGCTCGGTTGCTGCGCTGCACCCGCGCGTACGGGTTGATCCGGAGGTCGTGCTCGAAGCGCTGCTGCGGCATCTTCTGGACGTACCGCAGGCCTGGTTCGAGCAGCTCGCCGAAGCGATCGGCCTCGGCCCCGAGCTCCTCGCCGAACAGCGCTCGCACGACGATCCGCCGGATCGCCTCGCGGAGGGATGCGGACGCGTCGATCCGGGCGCCGGTCTGCCACGCCCCGAGGGCTCGATCGACCTCGGACACGACCAGCCCGAGGTGCGCATCGACCCGCTTGATCGAGAAGGCCGGTTGCACGAGGCGGCGCCGGCGCCTGTGGTCATCGCCGTCGGACACGACGAGCGCGGTCGGACCGTCGACGGCGACGAGCGCCTGCATCGCCTCGCCCCACTCGAAGCAGCGCGCTGCCGTCGAGATCACGTGCTCGTTCGCCTCGGCACCGAACACCAGGACCATCCGGTTCGATCCGTAGCCGAGGTCGACCACCGGCCCGTGGCGGGCATGCACCTCTTGCATCAGGCCCACGAAGTCGCCCCGAGCGATCCGGGGCAGGAGCCGAACGTGGTCGGCGAGCGACAACCGGGCCGGCGGGATCACGCTCGCGCCGTCCACGGGGTCAGGAGCCCTTCTCTTCCGCCCGCTTGCGGCGCTTGCCCTCGTGCATGGCCGCGACGCGACCGACGGGGATCTCCGCCCCCTCCCCCACCAGCTCGTCCGGGACCGCTTGGGCCGCGGGCATCTGCTCGGCCCACGGGTCGCGGCGCCCGAGCTGGTCGACGGCGGTGTGGATGGTGAAGTCACGTGGGGAGATGGCGTCCAGGTCGTCCCAGCTGACGGGAAAGGAGACGGGCACGCCCGGTCGGATCCGCGGGCTGTAGGCGGCGACGACGGTGCCCGCGCCGACGCGGGTCGAGTCGACGAACACCCGGTGGCCGCGCGCGTCCTTCACGAACTCGGTGGTCGCCAGCGCGGGATCAGTCGCCGCCGCGCGCACCGCGATCGCCCGCGTGGCGGCGGCCGCCTCCTCGATGGTGATCGACGCCTCGATGGGGACGAACACGTGGAGCCCCTTGGCGCCGCTGGTCTTCAGCGCGCCGGACAGGCCGACCTCGTCGAGCACCGCGTGCACGAGCCGGGCGGCGGCCACCGCCTTCGGAAAGCTCTCACCCTCGGGCGGGTCGAGGTCGAGGATGAGGTGGGTCATGCGGTCGGGGCGTGCAGCGCGCACCAGCGCGGGGTGGTACTCCACGGCGCGCTGGTTGGCGAACCACAGCAGCGTGCGCCGATCGTCGCAGAGCGCGTAGGCCACCTCGCGCTTGGAGGTCTCGGCCCAGAACGACGCGGTTCGCACCCACTCCGGCGCGGATCGGGGCAGGTTCTTCTGCATGAACGCCTCCTGGCCACGGTGCACGCGGATCACCGACAACGGCCGATCCTCGAGCACCGGGAGGATCCGATCCCGAACGGCGTCGAGGTAGTCGACGAGGTCCCGCTTGGTGGCGTCGGCGCCGTCGAAGAGCGGCTGGTCCAGGTTGGTGAGCGGCACGCCCTCCCGCGTCTCGTCCGGTCTCGTCGGGCTCATGCGCGACCGACGGTACCCACATCCAGCCGCAGGCCGTCGACGACGGACACCGCACCACCGACGTCCAGCCGCCCGCGGGGCCGGCACTAGCCTCGCCCTGTGACGTCGCGACGACTGGCGCCGCTGGTCGCGCTGGTCATGGTGCTGGGGGCGGTCGGATGTGGCGGTGACGGCGCCGCCGACGGGGACTCGAGCTCGTCGTCCACCACCGTCCCCGACCATGCCTGCCGAGACGCGGTCGCCTCCATAGTGGACGCCACCGATCGCTACGTGAGCGGGTACGAGGTGGCCCGCGAGATCGCGGCCTCCGACGCGACCGCCACCGACCCGTCGACCGCGACGACCTCGCCTGCCGAGGGGAAGGAGCCCCTGGGCGAGGCCGACTTCCAGTCCGCGCTCTCCGAGGCCGACGCCGCGCTTCGCAGCAGCGGCTGCGATCCCGCCGAGACCCGGGACGACCTGACCGAGGGCCTGGCGAGCGTGTCGGCGGAGGGGCCGGTGGCCGATGCTGTCCTCCGGCAGCTTGCCGCGAGCATGACCGGGCGCATGGCCCGCACGCCCCAGGTCGTCACCGCTGCCCCGGGCTCGGACCTCCGCGACGTCGTGTCGGCGCTGCCCGACGGCTCCACGGTGGAGCTGCAAGCCGGCGAGCACCGGCTCGACTCCTCGTTGGTGCTGCTCACCGGCGTCACGCTGCGAGGCACCGGGCGCGACGCCACCACGCTGGTGTCGACAGCGCCCGACGCCGCGGTGCTCGCCCTCACCGAGCGGCGCGTAGAGCTGACCGGTCTCACGATCCGCCGCGAGGGCGATGCACCGGGATCCGCGGTGCTGGGGGGCTCAGCCGCCTCCGTCGTCCTGTCGAAGGCACGACTCACGGGGGGCAAGGCCGATGCCGACGGGCAAGGGGGCGCCGGCGTGCTCATGTACGCCTCGGGTGAGGAGGGCGCAGGTCGCGGCACCACCCTCGAGGTCACCGACACGGAGGTGCGGGACAACCAGGCGGCCGGCATCGTGCTCAGCGGCGGCCACCGGGCGAGCGTCGTCCGGGCGACGTTCGCGTCCAACGGCCAGTGCGGCATGTGCTTCCTCGGCGCCTCCGACGGGTCGGTGGAGGACAGCACGTTCGACGGCAACGGCCTGGGCGTGGCGGCGACCGGGACGTCGAAGCCCGGCCTGCTCCGCCTGACCATCACCGGCGGTGAGGTGGGCGTGCAGGCCGGCGATCAGGCCGCCCCGGTGATCAAGGACGTCACCATCTCCGCCGCGCGCCGGGCCGGCCTCATCTACACGGGAGAGGCAGCGGGGAGCATCGACGGCGTGACGTGCGACGGCGTTCCGTTCGGCATCGTGGTGGGACCAGAGGCGCACCCGCTGCTCGGCCAGACGAGCTGCGAGCTGGCGGGCACGTGACACCACCGGTCGGCGCGGGAGCTGCGGCCCCGACCGCTCCGTCTGAGGGAACCCCGGGCGCCGCCTGACCGAGCGGTCGGACGGATCCGACCAGGCTCGGCGCAGGCGCCGCCGCCACCGTGACGGGCGTCGTGGTGGCCGGACCGTGGAGCGCCGCCGGGTGCAACACCACGGCGCTCGCTGAGATGCCCGCAGGGAGGGTTGCCACGCCCACCCGGGTACCGGGGAGCAGGCGCTCGGCCATCACACCGTGCTCGGTGTGCTCGAGGCCGAGGACGTGGCCGATCTCGTGGAGGAGGACGGTGAGGAGGTCCATGTGCCCGGCGTCGACGCCGCCCAGGCGGGTGCTCCAGCCCCAGCCCGCGGCGTCGGGGCTGAGGCGGACGGTGGTGCCGAGCGCGTCGCCCAGCTCGCCCGGGCCGAGGGGCGTGATGACCACGGTGACCTGGGCGAGCCGGACAGGGTCGGCGCCGGCCGCCAGCCACTGGGCCAGGGCCGCGGCGAGCACCGGAGCGACCTCCTCGGTGGAGACGGAGCGGGCACCGGTGCCCGAGCTGATGGCGACGAGCTTGCGGTCGTCGTCGAGGATCGTCAGGGTGCCCGTGGCGCCGAGGCCGGTGGCTCCGGTGACGCCGACGACCTCGACCACGACCGTCTCGTCGGCCTCGGACGTGCGGTCGCCGACCACCTGGATCACGAAGCTGCCCGTGCGCTGCCCGGCGGGGATGGTCAGCTGGAGGGTGGCGGGCGACCAGGCGGCGTAGTCGGCGCCTGC
>JBJMHD010000134.1:0-50985 GCA_045807565.1 Acidimicrobiales bacterium
GTCGTGATCGGTCTGGCCGACCAGCCGGGCATCACCGCGGCGGCGTGGCACGCCGTGGCCGCCGCCGCCGACGAACCTCCGATCGCGGTCGCCACCTACGCCGGACGGCGGGGGAACCCGGTCCGCCTGGCGCGGGCCGCGTGGCCCGAGCTGCCCGACACCGGCGACGAGGGAGCGCGGGCGCTCATCCGGCGGAGGCCGGAGCTCGTGCAGGCGATACCGTGCGACGGCCGGGACGACGACATCGACACCCTGGAGGACCTCGACCGATGGAGCTGACCAACGACTTCCGGGTCGCACTGCCGGTCGAGCGCGCGTGGGCCGTGCTCACCGACGTCGAGCGGATCGCTCCGTGCCTGCCTGGCGCCCAGCTCCAGGAGGTCGAGGGGGACGAGTACCGCGGCATCGTGAAGGTGAAGGTCGGCCCGATCACCGCGCAGTACAAGGGGCAGGCCAAGTTCCTGTCCCTCGACCCCGAGGCGCACGTGGCGGTGCTGCGGGCCGAGGGTCGGGAGACGCGAGGCCAGGGCAACGCCAACGCCACCATCACCGCCACCCTCACGCCCGATGGCGAGGGCACGGCCGTGGCCATCGCCACCGACCTCACCGTCACCGGTCGGGTCGCGCAGTTCGGCCGCGGGGTGCTGGCAGACGTGAGCGCCAAGCTGCTCGACCAGTTCGTGGCCGACCTCGAGAAGACGGTGCTCGTCGACGAGTCGCCCGCCGAGTCCGCGGAGGCGCCGACCACGGAGCCGGAGCCGGAGCCCGTGGAGGGCGAGGTGGCGATGGCGGTGGCGCCGACCGAGGAGGCGCCCGAGAAGCCCGCGGTGCGGAAGATCGACTCGCCGGAGCCGACGCCCGTCGACCTCGTCGGGGCGGCGGGCTCCCCGGTCGCCCGGCGGGTGGGACCGGTCCTGATCGGGATCGCCGTCCTCTGGGTGCTCAAGAAGCTGTTGACGCGCAACCGTCGGTGATGCCGACGGAGGCCGACCGCGTCGCCGTGGAGGCGCTGCTCGGCCGGCCGGTCCAGGGCGACTTCGAGGTGGTGGTGCGCCACCCCGACGGCTCCCCGGTGGTGCTCCGGAACGCGCCGCTCCTGCGCGACGGCCGGCCGATGCCCACGCGCTACTGGCTCGTGGGTGAGCCCGAGCGCACGTGGATCTCGCGCCTCGAGGCCGCGGGCGGCGTGGACCGCGCCGAGGCACACGTCGATCCCGCCGAGCTGGCCGCCGCCCACCAGCGCTACGCCGCCGAGCGCGACGCGGCCGTGCCGCCGGAGCACGTCGGGCCCCGACCGAGCGGCGGCGTGGGGGGCACACGGATCGGTGTGAAGTGCCTGCACGCCCACTTCGCGTGGCACCTGGCCGGCGGCGACGACCCCGTCGGCCGCTGGGCCGAGGCGCACCTGGAGCAGGTGCGGTAGGTCAGGCGGCGGGCGCGGCGACCTCGAGGCGGTCGAGGGCTGGGCCGAACCGCTCGACGAGCGCCCGGAGGTCGGGGAGCAGCTCCGGGCACGACACGACCCCGGCGAAGAGCTCGTCGCGGTAGCTCCACACGGTGACGTTGAGCCCGATGCCCTCGAGGATCGGGCCCATGGAGTAGATCGCCACGAGCTCGGCGCCCGCGATGAAGAGCGTCTCCCGCGGGCCGGGGACGTTCGACACCACCAGGTTGATGGGGGGCGGCGTCCGGTCGGCGAGGTTGCGGGCGCTGTACCAGCGGATCACCGCGCTGTAGGGACGGGGTGGCGTGAGCTCCGACCAGTCGGACAGCAGGTCGACCCCGAGGAGGTTGCTCTGCTCCTTCGCCCCCTTGGTCGTGGCGTGGACCGCCTCGACCTGCTCGACCGGGTCGGCGAGGTGGGCGGGGAGCGACACGAACAGCGTCGAGACGCTGTTGGCGCGCAGCGGCGTGCCGTCGGTGCGCGTCGACACGGGCACGCCCGCCACGAGGGGCCGGTCCGGCGTGGCGCCGGCGGCGGCGAGGTGGTCGCGGAGGGCGCCCGTCACCATCGCCAGCACCACGTCGTTGACGGTCACCCTGTAGGCGGCCTTCACCCGCTTGATCTGATCGAGCGGGAGGGCCGCGGTCACGAACGACCGCCGGGCGGTGAGGGCACCGTTGAAGCTGGTCTTGGGGCCGGAGAACGGTGCCGCCGATCCGCGGCCACCGCCCCGACGATGGCGCACCACCGCCAGCACCCCTCGCAGCGTCCGCAGCACGAGGCTCGGGAGGGTGCGGGTGATCGACAGGATGTCGCGGGCGGCCAAGCCGAGGAGCTGCGCGCGCGACGGGACGGGCTCGGGGCGCCACGGCTCGACGGGTGGGGCTGGGTCCCCGGCATCGGGATCGAGGTCGAACACGTTGGCGAGGAGCTCCGCCGCCATGGCGCCGTCGGCGGCGCAGTGGTGGATCTTGGTGACGAAGCCGACGTGGCCGTGCTCCAACCCCTCCACGACCGTGAGCTCCCACAGGGGCTTGTCCCGATCGAGCGGCTCGCTCGCGATCCGGGAGATGAGCTCGTCGAGCTGCTCGCGGTCGCCGGGCGCGGGGAGCACGACGCGGTGGAGGTGGTCCTCGAGGCGGAAGCCCGGGTCTTCGATCCACCACGGGTGGGTGATCCGCAACGGCAGGTCCACCACCCGGCGGCGGAAGGGCGGCAGCAGGTGCAGCCGCGCCTCGATCGTGTGGCTCACCTTCTCGAACGAGTAGCCGCCCGGGACCGTCGCGGGATCGAGCACCGCGATCTTCAGGGTGTGCATGTGCTGGGTGGGCGTCTCGTTGTACAGGAACCCTGCGTCCTGCCCAGTCAGGCGCTCCATAGCGCTCGATGCCTAGCATCCCGCCGTGGGACTGGGCGATCGACGCGAGCTGGCGCGGGCGAAGGACCTCACCCTCGGCACCCTGCTCGAGCGCTTCGCGGCCATCCGCGGCGATCGTCCCCTCGTGGAGGAGCCCGGTGGGTGGAAGCTCGACCACCGCCAGGCCGCCGACCTGGTCGCCCGCGCCGCGGGGTCGCTGCGGGACCGGGTGCGCCTGGGCGACCGCGTCCTCGTCGCGACCCCGAACGGCTACCGGCTGCTGCTGGCGTCGATGGCCGTCGCCCGGGCCGGTGGCGTCGCGGTGCCCGTCAACCCGCGCATGACCGACGATGAGATCGCCCACGTCGTGTCCGACGCCGCCGCTGTCGCGCGGATCGACGACTTCGACGAGCTGGTCACCGGCGAGCCCGCGGCGGCGGTGCCCGTCGACCCGAGCGCCACCGCCGTGCTCTTCTACACGTCGGGCACGACCGGCAAGCCCAAGGGCGCCGAGCTCTCCCACCGAGCGCTGGTCGGCACGGCCGGCGCCGGCGCGCTGCTGCCGGAGCAGATCGTGGCCCGCGGCGCGGTGAGCGGCCTGCCCGTGGCCCACGTGGCGGGCTTCACGATGCTCGTGCAGATGCTGTCGCTGGGCGTGCCCGTGCACCTGCTGCCGAGGTTCCGGCCCACCGACGCCCTCGACGCCATCGAGGCCCACCGCCCGGTGATGTTCGTCGGGGTCCCCGCGATGTACCGGATGATGCTGGAGGCTGGCGCCGAGCAGCGCGACCTCTCGTCCGTGCGCATGTGGTCGAGCGGCGCGGACGCCCTGCCCACCGAGCTGGCGGAGACCTTCCAACGCTTCGGCGCCACGGTGCGCGTGCCGTTCACGGACCGCACGCTGGGCAAGGCGACCTTCATCGACGGCTACGGCATGGTCGAGCTCGGCGGCGGCGCTGCGCTGCGGGTCCTCGCGCCGATCCCGCTGCCCGTGAGCGGTCGGCTCCGGCCGATGCGCGGCAACCGGTTCCGGGTGATCGACGACGAGGGCAGCGAGGTGGCCCAGGGCGAGGTGGGGGAGCTGGCCATCAAGGGCCCCGGCACCATGCGCGGGTACCACGGGCGTGAGGAGGAGACGGCCGCCGCCCTCACCGCCGACGGCTGGCTGCGCACGGGCGACCTGGCGAGAGCGCGGCGGTTCGGCTTCTTCGAGCTGGCCGGTCGCAAGAAGGACGTGATCAAGCACGGTGGCTACTCCGTCTTCGCGGTGGAGGTGGAGCGAGCCATCGAGGAGCACCCTGCCGTCGCCGAGGCCGCGGTCGTGGGCCTCCCCGACGACCGCAAGGGCGAGGTTCCGGCGGCGGCGGTTCGTCTGCTCGACGGCACGTCCGCGACCCCCGACGAGCTGATCGCCTTCGCCAAGGAGCGCCTGTCCGACTACAAGGCCCCCCAGCGCGTCGTCATCGTCGACGAGATGCCGCGCACGGGCACCGACAAGGTGAACAAGCGGCTCCTCCTCGACCGCTTCTCGGGCTGACGGCACGGGGCCCGCGCCGCGAGGCTCGGTAGGGTCGGTCAGATGCCGACCCTGGCCGCCATCGACTGCGGGACGAACTCGACCCGGCTCCTGATCGCGAAGGACGGCGAGACGGTCGAGCGTCGGATGGTGATCACCCGGTTGGGCAAGGGCGTGGATGCCACCGGTCGCCTGGACCCCGAGGCCATCGAGCGCACGCTGGCGGTGCTGCGCGAGTACCGGGCGGCGATGGACGAGCACGGTGTCGAGCGCGTGCGCGTCGCCGCGACCAGCGCCGCACGCGACGCCAGCAACAGCGACGACTTCTTCGCCCCCGCCGAGGCCATCATCGGCACCCGGCCAGAGCTGCTGAGCGGCGACGAGGAGGGTCGGCTCAGCTTCGCCGGCGCCACCGCCGAGCTCGACCCCAGCGCCGGGCCGTTCCTGGTGATCGACATCGGCGGCGGGTCCACCGAGTGCATGGTGGGCACAGACGCGCCGGAGGAGGTCCGCAGCTTCGACATCGGGTGCGTCCGCCTCACCGAGAAGCACCTCGCCAGCGACCCACCGGGGCCCGAGGAGCTGAGCAACGCCATCGCCGAGGCGGCGGCGTGGTTCGACGACTTGGCCCGCGAGGTCCCGCCCGTGCACCAGGCCAACACGATCGTCGGGCTGGCGGGCACCATCACCACGATCGCGGCGGTCGAGATCGGCACACCCGCCTACGACCGCAGCGCGACCCACCACTTCCACCTCACGCGGGCCGCCATCGAGGACGTGTTCCGCACCCTCGCCACCGAGCGCCTGGCCGATCGGATCCACAACCCGGGGCTCGAGGAGGCACGTGCCGACGTGATCGTCGGCGGGCTGTGCGTGCTCGTCGCGTTCGTCCGCACGCTGGGGATCGACGAGGTGCTCGTGTCCGAGAGCGACATCCTCGACGGCCTCGTCGCCTCGCTCGCCGAGTGACCTAGGGTCCCGCTCGATGGACGGGACGTGGCGTCCGCCGGCGGACGCGTGGACCACGACGAGGGTCGGGCGGTTCGGGAGCGAGCACGGCTTCCACGACCTCGATGGCCTGCGCGCCCGCTCCATCGACGACCCGCGCTGGTTCTGGGACGCCACCGTCCGCCACCTCGGCATCCCGTTCGCGACGCCCTACGACGACGTGCTCGACGACTCGGACGGCATCCCGTGGACGCGCTGGTTCACCGGCGGCCGCACGAACCTGGCCGACGCCTGCTGCGACCGATGGGCGGCGGCCACCCCCGACGTCGACGCCGTCGTGTGGGAAGGCGAGGAGGGTGACACCCGCGCGTGGACGTACGCCGAGCTGCGC
Organism: Acidimicrobiales bacterium; assembly: GCA_045807565.1. Lineage (GTDB taxonomy): Bacteria > Actinomycetota > Acidimicrobiia > Acidimicrobiales > VFJN01 > VFJN01. Next base: position 5,657 of record JBJMHD010000134.1, read on the forward strand.
GCCCAGGCCGACGGGCTGGCCCAGCTGCTCGAGCAGCGGGGTGTGGCCGCCGGGGACGCCGTCGGGATCTACCTCCCGATGCTCCCGGAGACCGCCGCCGCGGTGCTGGCGGTCGCCAAGCTCGGGGCCGTGTTCGTGCCGGTGTTCTCCGGCTACGGCGCCGAGGCCGTGCGCGTGCGCCTGGAGGACGCGGAGGCGAAGGTGCTCATCACCGCCGACGCGTTCCCGCGGCGCGGCAAGGCCGTGCCGATGCTCGCCACGGCGCTGGAGGCGGCCGGCGCCGCGCCCACCATCGTGGTCGTCGATCGCCTCGGCACGGAGGTCGCCTACGACGAGCGGGTGCTCCCGTGGCCACAGCCGGCCGGCTCCGCCTTCGCCACGCGTGCCGTCGACAGCGAGCACACGCTGTTCCTCGCCTACACCTCCGGGACCACGGGCCAGCCCAAGGGCGTGGTGCACGTCCACGGCGGGTGGACCGTCAAGGTCGCCGAGGAGGGCGCGTTCCAGACCGACATCGGCGCCGGCGACCGGGTGTTCTGGCTCACCGACCTCGGCTGGATCATGGGCCCGTGGCTGCTCACCGCGGGCTTGGGCAACGGCGCCACCGTGCTGCTCTACGACGGCGCGCCCGACCACCCCGGCCCGGATCGTCTGTGGGCCTTCGTCGCCCGCCATCGCGCCACCCACTGCGGCGTGAGCCCCACCCTCGTGCGTGCCCTCATGGCCCACGGGGACGACGCCCCGGCTGCCCACGACCTCACCGGCCTGCGGGTGCTCGCGTCCACCGGTGAGCCGTGGAACGAGGACCCCTGGCGCTGGTACGCCGAGCGGATCGGCGGCGGCCGGTGCCCGGTGATCAACATCTCAGGCGGCACCGAGGTCGGCGCCTGCTTCCTCTCCCCGCACCCCGTGGAGCCGATCAGCCCGATGTCGCTCGGTGGTCCGAGCCTCGGCATGGCGGTCGACGTGTTCGACGACGAGGGAAGGCCGCTGCGCGGTGCGGTGGGCGAGCTCGTGTGCACGAAGCCCTGGCCGGGCATGACCCGCGGCCTGCGCAACGACCCTGAGCGCTACCTCGCCACGTACTGGTCGCGGTGGCCCGACGTGTGGGTGCACGGCGACTGGGCCAGCGTCGAGCCGGTCGACGGACGCGTGGAGTGGTTCCTGCACGGGCGGAGCGACGACACGATCAAGGTCGCCGGCAAGCGCCTCGGGCCCGCGGAGGTGGAGAGCGCGCTGGTGTCGCACCCGGCCGTGGTGGAGGCGGCCGCCGTCGGGCTCCCGGACGAGGTGAAGGGCGAGCAGCTGTGGGCCTACGCGGTGCTGGCCCCCGGTGCCGAGGCTGGTGACCGGCTGCGGGACGAGCTCGTCGACCTGGTGGCCGAGCAGCTCGGGAAGAGCTTCCGGCCCGCAGGTGTCCGGTTCGTCCGGAGCCTCCCCAAGACGCGCAGCGCGAAGGTCGTGCGTCGAGTGGTCCGCGCCGTGGCCACGGGCACCGACCCCGGCGACCTGTCGTCGCTCGAGGACACGGCCGCCCTCGACGCCGTCCGGGAGGCGAGCTGAGGTGACGACGCTGCTCGCGAGGAGGGTGGTCCTGCGCCCGTTGGTGGTGGAGGACTTCGCGGCGTGGCAGGAGGTGCGCAGCCGCAACGCCGACTGGCTGCTCAAGTGGGAGCCGATGCGCTCGCCCGGGGCGCCCGATCCCGTGCAGAGCCGGGACGCGTTCGCGGTGCGGTGCGGCGCCCGCCAGCGCGAGCGGCAGCTCGGCACGGGGTACGGCTACGGGATCTTCGTCGATGGCCACTTCGCCGGGGAGATCAACCTCTCGATCGTGCAACGGGGCCCGTTCCAGAGCGCCTACGTCGGCTACTGGATCGACGAGAAGCAGGCGGGACAGGGCTACATGCCCGAAGCCCTCGTCGCCCTCTGCAGGAGCGCCTTCGAAGACCTCCACCTCCACCGCGTGCAGGTGTCGATCATCCCCAGGAACACCGCGAGCCGGCGGGTGGTGGAGAAGCTCGGGATCCGCGACGAGGGGGTCGCCCAGCGCTACCTCGAGATCAACGGCATCTGGGAGGACCACATCCGGTACGCCATGACGGTGGAGGAGTGGGACGCGCGGCGCGACGAGCTGATGCGGGAGTGGATCGCGTAGCGCCCGCTACTGCTTGGTGATCTTCGCCTGCAGGGCGGCCACCCGCTCCTTGAACGCCGGCTGCTCGAGCGACCACACCTGTGGCTCGAGCTCGCGGTCGACGGCGCGGCCATGCTCGCTGATGTCGGCCATGTCGGCGATGGTGGCCTTGGTGCGCCGGACCAGCTCATGAGGGGCGGCCGCCGCCCGCTCAGCCATCGCCTGCGCGGCCGGCAGGAGCTCGTCGTCCGGGACGCAGCGCCACACCAGCCCCACCCGCTCTGCCTCGGCGCCGTCGAGCACCTCGCCGAAGAGGACGGTGGCGGCGACGGCCTGGGGGCCGGCGATCCGCCGGCTCATCCACGTGTGGCCCCCGCCGGGGTGGAGCCCGAGCTGCATGAACCGGGTGTCGAACCGAGCCCGGTGGGCGGCCAGGCGGACGTCGCACACGAGGGCCAGGTTCATGCCGGCGCCCACGGCCGCCCCGTTCACCGCTGCGAGGGTGGGGAGCGGGGAGCGACCGATCCGCAAGAAGCCTTCGTAGATGTCGCGGAGGCCCTCTTCGGCGCCGCCCTCCGAGGACGACGACAGGTGCGAGAGGTCGGCGCCGGCGCAGAAGGCCGGCGGCTCGCCGGTGACGACGATGGCGCCCACCGCGGGGTCGCCCTCGATCTGCTCAAGGGCAGCCACCATCTGGCCGACCATCGGAAGGGTCAGCGCGTTTCGCCGGGCGGGGTCGCTGAGCGTGACCGTCGCGACGCCGGCGTGGACATCGATGCGGACCAGTTCCGAAGGGCTTCCCATGGACCGAGTCTCGCATTGACGTGACACAGCGCCGCGCGATTGTTACGGTTCCATGTCAGCCCACCGGCGTTCGGGCGGGCAGAACGAAACATGTGGCTCTTGTGGGGCTTGTGGGCGGAGTGGCTTCAGGGGACCATGTCTCTGTTGTTGGCAGCTAATCGACCACCGGTGAGGTTCGTGCAGATCAGAAGGCCGTCGCTCCGTGCAGGCATCACCGCGATCAGCGTCCTGATGGCGTTCGCGCTCGTCTCCGGACCGATCGTGAGCTCCGCGGTCCCCTCCGGCGACCCGTCGTCGGAGCGCGAGCGCGTGCGCGCCCAGGCGGCCCAGGTGGCCAGCCAGGTGGACGCCCTCAAGGCCACCGACGCCCAGGTCGACGCCGCCCTCGATGCCCTGGCCGCCAACGTGGCCGGCCAGCAGGGCCTCCTCGTCGAGGCGCGCCGCGCCGCCCAGGAGGCGCAGGCCGCCTTCGTCGAGGCCACCAAGGCCGTCGAGGCCAAGACCGCCGAGGTCGCCACCCTCAAGGAGGAGATCCGCGACTTCGCCGTCGAGGCGTTCGTCCACCCGCCCTCCGACGACGCCCTCGCCGCCCTCGACTCCGACGACCCCGGCGAAGCCGCCCAGAAGCGGGCGCTGCTCGAGATCCAGAACACGAGCGACGCCGATCTGCTCGACCGCCTCACCGCGGCCGAGGAGGACCTCGAGGTGCAGCGCAAGCTGGCCGAGGACGCCAGCAACCGGGCACAGCGCAAGCAGGCCGAGGCCGAGGACCGGCTGGCCGAGCTCGAGTCCGCCCGTGCGCAGCAGGCCGCCTACGCCGACCAGGTGCAGGCCCGGCTCGACCACAAGCTGTCCGAGGCGGCGTTCCTGGCCGACAAGGACGCCTCCCTGTCGAAGGAGATCCTCGCGCAGCAGGCCCGGGCCGCCGAGCTCGCCCGCAAGGCGGCCGCGGCGTCGGGCGGGTCACGGCACCGAGGGAGCGGCAGCGTCTCCTACAACGGCTCGCTCGCCAACGTGTCCTGCAAGACCGGCGGCACCATCACCGTCGACAGCTCGATCGCCAGCAACGTGCAGTCGCTGCTCAACGCCTCACCCGACGGCATCGCCCTCTGCGGCTGGGGCTGGCGCAGCTCGGCGCAGCAGCAGCAGCTGTGGGACGCGCACCACTGCGACACGGGCTGCTCGGTGCCCACCGCGCCGCCCGGGTCGTCGATGCACGAGCGTGGGCTCGCCATCGACTTCACCACCCACGGGCAGACCATCCCGTCGCGGAGCGACCCCGCCTTCCAGTGGCTGTCCGCCAACGCCAGCTCCTACGGCCTCTACAACCTGCCGTCGGAGCCCTGGCACTGGTCCACCAACGGCAACTGACCGCCTAGCCGGCTCCGTGCCGTGCGATCTCCTCGTGCAGCACCGCCATCACGGTCGTCCCCTGCGCTCGCGCTCGCAACGCGGCGATCTCGTCGGAGGTCACGTGCGCACGCACGAGCCGCCGGTAGTGCACGTGGAGGGCGAACATCCCGGGGGTCCGACCCCACATCGGCCCCGCTGACACCACTGCCAGCAGCCACGCTGCCCGGGTGTGGTCGCCGAGGTGGTGGTCGAGGACGGCGAACCCGTTGAGCACGTCGTGCTCGACGAGCCGCAGGGGGAGGCGTTCCGCCAGGCGGGCGGCGTCGACCAGGTGCGCGACTGCGGCATCGGGCCATCCGTCGACCGCGTCGATCAGCCCGGCGAGGAGCGGTACGCGGTAGCCAGCCCACGCCACGGCGTCCCCGTGCAGCCGCTCGAGCCGGTCGACCGCCCGACGAGCCTCGGGCACCCGGCCCAAGAGCAGCTCGGGCACCCCCAGGTCGGCGTCCACGTGTCCCGCGTCCGCGGCCGCCTCGAGGCAGCGCGCGCCCTCGTCGAGGTCGAGTGTCATCAGGGCGGCGTCCGCGGCGCGGGCGAGGGCCTGTCCCAGCTCCGCGGGGCGATCACCGGGGATCGAGGACAGCAGCTCGTCCGACAGCTCCGCCGATCGGCGGGGGTCCGTCACCGAGAGCGCGTTGGCGAGGGCTGCCGTCGCCAACCGCCAGATGGCTCCGCCTCGCTCGGCGACGCCGCGCGCCCGCTCGGCGAGCTGCGCTTGGTGGGGGAGGTCGCCGAGGGTGTTCGCGCCGGCGGCACCGGCGATGAGGTACCGAGCGAGGTCCTCGCCGGTCAGCACGGCTTCGACCTCCGGGCGGTCGAAGTGCGGCCAGCCGTCGTCCGTCCACGCAGACACCCCGAGCGTGATGAGGGCGGCGGTGGCCAGCCGACCGAGGTCGGCGAGGTCCCCCGAGGTCTCGACCCACTCGATGGCGGCGAGGATGTTCTCGCGCTCGGGGACCGCGTCGGGCACCGGCGGGCCCTGGGCCCAGCCGGGGTTGTCCGTGACCAGCAGGCTTCGAACCCACGATGCGTGGCGATCCCGGATGGTCGACAGCTCGCCGGCCTCGGCCAGGCGATCGAGGGCGTACAGGCGCACCGTCTCGAGGAGGCGGTAGCGGTTGGCACCACCCGGCGTCGGAACGACCGTGACGAGCGATCGGTGGACGAGGGACGCGAGGTCGTCGAGCACGTTCTGGCCGTCCGAGCCGGCGACCGCCTCGAGGCCGGCGAGGCCGAAGCCGCCGACGAACACGGATGATCGGCGCAGCAGCCGGCGTTCGTCCTCGTCCAGGAGGTCGTGGCTCCAGTCGAGCATCGCCCGCAGGGTCTGGTGTCGGGGCTGCGAGCGACGGTGGCCTCCCGTGAGCAGCTGGAAGCGCTCCTGCAGCCTCGCCGCGAGGTCGGCCAGGGACAGATGGCTCGTTCGACTCGCCGCCAGCTCGATCGCCAGCGGGATGCCGTCGAGGCGCTCGCAGACGTCCGCCACGAGCGCGTCGGTGATGGGGCCGTCGTCGAGCTCGGCGCCGACGGCTCGAGCCCTGTCCATGAAGAGGTCCCGTGCAGCATCAGGTTCGGTGAGCGAGGGGACCCGCCACACCCGCTCGGCATCGATCCCGAGCGGTTCGCGGCTGGTGGAGAGGATGACCGTCGTCGGACAGCGATCGAGGATGGCCTCGGCGAGATCAGCGCACGCGTCGAGCACGTGCTCGCAGTTGTCGAGGAGCAACAGCATCGGCCTGCTCGCGAAGAGCCGCATCACGGCTTCGGGATCCCCCGATGGCAGGCCGGCCGAGGACGCCACGACGCCGACCACGTCGTCACCGCTCGCGACCGGCGCCAGGTCCGCGAACACCGCGCCGGCCCGGTCGTCGAGCTCCTGGGCAGCCACCTCGAGCGCCAGCCGTGTCTTCCCGACCCCGCCGATGCCCGTCAGGGTCACGAGGCGGTGCTCGGACAGGAGCCGCCGGACCGTCGCGACGTCGGCCTCCCGCCCGATCAACCGCGTGCGCTGGGCGGGGAGGTTGTGATCGAACGAGTCGAGCGAACGCAGTGGCGGGTACGCGCCGACGTCGTCGACCACGACCTGGTGGAGGACCTCGGGTTCGAGGAGGTCGCGCAGCCGGTGGAGGCCGAGGTCCACGATCGGGACGTGGGCCTGGACGGCGTCGGCCACCGGCGACGACGCCACCACCTGGCCGCCGTGAGCAGCCGCCAAGATGCGACTGGCCCGGTTGAGCGTCGGACCGAACAGGTCTCCATCCCGCTCGGTGCACGGACCGGTGTGGAGCGCCATGCGGGTGCGGAGCCGGTGGTCGCCGTCCGGATCGGCTCGCAGCGTTCGCTGCGCCGAGATCGCCGCTTCGGCCGCGGGCAACGGGTCGTCGAACACCGCCAGCATCCCGTCACCGGTGTGCTTGAGCACGTCACCGCCCCGAGCCGCCACGGCGGCGCGGAGGATCGCGTCATGGCGGGCGAGCGCCGCGCCCATCGCATCCTCGTCCTCGAGCCAGCGGCGGGTGCTGTGCTCGAGGTCGGTGAACAGCACGGTCACCACCCGCTGGCGCACCGCACAGATGCTAGAGGTGAGACGCTCGCTCTGTGGGCCTACGCCTCGCTGGGTTCGCGGACGACGGCGGGTGAGTGCCGGAAGAACTGCTCCACGTCGCGCTCGTACTGGTACTCGGTCTGCGAGCTGTCCATGAGCGGCCGGACACGGGACGCCTCCACGAAGTCGGCCACCGTGCCGGCTGACGTGAAGCGGTAGTCGAACCCGACGCGCTTGAGGCGACGGTTGTCGACGCCTCGGCCGTGGCGCAGCAGGTCGAGGAGCTCGGGTGGCAGGTCGAGGCCGAGCCTCGTGAGGGTGGGCGCGATCAGGCCGAGGCCGACGGGCGCCAGAGGGAAGGTGCGCTTGCCGCAGATGGCGGCGACCTCGCTCCACGGGAGCAGGCCGTCGCCGGCCACGTTGTAGATCCCCTGCACACCGTTCTCGAGCACGAAGAGGATCGCCCGCACCACGTCCGTCTCGTGGACGAACTGGAAGCGCGGGTCGTAACCGAACACCACCGGCACGGCCGGCAGCTGCAGGGCCTTCGCCAGCGGTGTGGTGATGTCCGGGCCGAGCACGTTCGAGAAGCGCAGCATGGCCACGTTGACGTGCGGGTTGTCGACGGCGAAGTCGCGGACGTAGCCCTCCACCTCGAGGAGGCTCCGCTCGACCATCGCCTTGGGGGGCTGCGCGCGGCGCGTCTCCTCGGAGAACCACACGGGGTCCTTGGGGTGGGCGCCGTACACCAGGGTGGACGACTTCACCACGACGTTGCGCACGGTGGAACCCGGCGCCGATGCCGCCGCGAAGAGGTTCATCGTGCCGATCACGTTGATCTCGTGGATGTTGCGGGACTTCATCATGGTGGAGTCGACCACGAGGAACGTGTGCACGATCGTGTCGATCTTCGCTGCCTTCACGATGCGAGCCAGGATCGAATAGCTCTCGTCGGAGCGCACGTACTCCGTGCGCTCGAGCGGCACCGTGGGCTCCTTGCGGTCGAGCCCGACGATCACGTCGACGGTGGGATCGGCCTCGAGGGCCTGGGCGACGCGGCTGCCCCAGAACGTGCCGAGGCCGGTGATGAGGACGCGCTTGCCCATCAGCTCACCCGAACCAGATCGACTCGCGGCGGCGGAGCATGTCGTAGAGCGCCTCCTGGATCAGCTGCCGGATGCGCTCGGACTCGTCCATGATCAGACTGCGCGAGTAGCGAGGCTGGTCGGGCTCCACGTCGAAGGGCACGGGGTCGAGCACCCGGATCTTGATCTTGGCCGGGAAGGGGAGCATCGCGAGCGGGCCGAGGGCGAGCATGTTGGCCGTGATCGGGACGTACGGCACGCCGAGCAGCTTGGCGAGCGGGCCGATCTTGGCGAGCGTGGGCATCGCCTCCTCTGCACCGACCACCGCGATCGGCACCACAGGCACACCCGCGCGCATCGCGATCTGCACGAAGCCGCCGCGCCCGAAGCGGCGGAGCTGGTACCTCTCGCCGTAGAGCTTGCCGGTGCCCTTCGTCCCCTCGGGGAACACGAGGGCGAGCTGCTTCTGCTCACGGAGGAGCCGGTACGCGTTGTCGGGGTGGGCCAGCACACCGCCGACGCGCGACCACATGGTGCCGACCACCGGCAGCACCTTGAAGATCTCGTCGGCCAGCCCGTAGACCGGACGGCCGAGCTCCTCCTCGATGCCGTGCATGATCGCCGGCGCGTCGGCGGGGATCGCGCCGGCGTGGTTCGACACGAGCAGCGCGCCGCCGTCGGTGGGGATCTTCTCGAGGCCCTCCCACTCCACCCGGTGCCAGCTCCGGTACATCGGGCCGTACACCTGGCGAGCGATCTCGCGCATGTGCTCGGAGCGACCCCACTCGTCGACGTCAGAACGCCGCGGGTCGCGGAGATCCTCGGGTGCGTCGTCCTTGGGCACCGGCACCAGCGCGGTGGACGTCTTCGGCTGGCGAGGGGCCGCCTTCGGCTTGCCTGCCGTGCGCGTCTTCGGCCGGGAGGCGGAGGAGGCCATAGAGGACAAATCGTAGTGGTGCGGCCTCCGGGCGCTACCAGTCGGGGTCCGTGCCCAGGTCAGGGTCGTCGGCGCGCTCGAGGTAGCGACGGCCGACGTCGCACGTGGTCCGGCGCGCGCACCAGCGGCACGGGGGTCCCGCCTTCAGCGTCGGGTCGCGGCCCTGGTGGAGGAGGGCCACAGCGGCCTCGACGCCGTCCACCACCCGCTCGAGCGCGCCCCGCAGCAGCGCCTCGCTCACGGGCTCCTGCTGCAGCCGGCCGCCATCGAGGTAGTACGTGGCGAGGGCGCGTGGCGGCACGCCGAGCCGCAGCGTCTCGACGAGCGCGTAGAACCGGAGGTCTTCGCGGTGGATGGGGGAGAAGCCACCGGTCTTCAGGTCGACGAGCACCTTCCCCGCGCGAAGACCGTCCGCGCGGCCGACGGTGAGGTCGACCTTCCCCGAGAGCACGATGCGGTCGTCGCTGAGGTCGGCGCGCAAGCGGCTCTCGGCGACCGGTCGCCACCGTGGCTCGAGGCGAGGGAAGCACTCGAGGAACATGTTCACGCGCTCGGTCGCCTCGCCGTGCAGCTCCGCCCGCTCGGCTTCGCGCAGCGCGCCGAGGAAGTCGCCGATGCGCGCGTCGCCGGCGATCAGCCGAGCGATGGCCTCGTCCACGAGCTCACCCGCCGAGGGATCGCCTCGCCAGCTCAGCGACAGCTCGATGGCCTTGTGCGACACCGTGCCGCGCGCCGTCTGGGGCGACCACGCGAACTCCTCCGCCTCCTGGGCGAGGAAGAGGCCCTCGCACCCGTGGACAGAGCCGAGGAGGTGCTTCGAGACCCACAGCACCTCGCCCTCGGGCAGCAGCGAGGCGACCGGGGCGAGCCGCTCCTCCAGCTCCGCTCGCAGGCCGGCGCGGAGCCTCGGGTCGAACTCCGGCCGCTCGTGCGGACGAGCCCCGAGCGCCTCCAGGACCTCGATCTGTGCCGGGTTGTGCTGGGTGCCCGGCGCGGTCTCCTCCACGGTCCGAGGCTGTCACACCCCCTCGGTTGAATGGAGCCAGTGCCATCGTCCACCACCGTCCGCTTCGCCCACGCCGTCCAGGCCATCGCCGGGGCCTCCCGCGCCCAGGGCTTGCTCGTCCCCAGCTTCCGCAGCCCCCCGCGCCTGGTGGGCGTCCTCCGGTCGATCAAGCGGTGGGAGGGCGGGGCCACGATCGCGGTGGTCGTGCGCGGCCGTCCCTGGCCGGCCGTGCAGGCCGACCTCATCGAAGGCGTGGTCGCCGCCAACGGCCTCGTGCCGCCCGACGCCGACCGCGCCCGCTCGGAGCTGTGGCTCGCCCTGGAGGCGCCCGTAGCCGAGGAGGACGCCGCCGCCTAGCGGTACCGTTGCACGCGATGCGCTCCTGGCGGCTCCTGCTGCGTGACGTGGCGATCAACGAGATCGACGTCGAGGTCAGCTACGCCGACGTGTTCGTGGTGCTGCGGGACGACGACCTGGCGCCCGGCCCGAACGACTGGGAGGCCACCGTGCGCACGCCGGACCGCCAGCACTTCCCGCCCGGCACCTACGAGCTGCGCGGCGGCACGGTGGACGACGTGTCCCTCAGCGGGCACGCGGTGCTGCGGTTCAGCGACGGTCGCCAGCACCACTTCCGCGGCGACGGCCTCTTAGGCGGGGTCGAGCAGATCGTCGCCTGAACCTCGCCCGGGTGGCGCAACTGGTTGACGCGGAGGGCTTAAACCCCTCTGCTGCCTCGGCAGCATGTGGGTTCGACTCCCACCCCGGGCACTGGAGGCTGGAGCTACCCCTCGCGGTGGGCTCGCATGGCCCGCCGCCACACGCCGCGGTACGACTCCAGCCCGTCGTAGGTGAGCGGAGCCTCCGGGCCGCTGGCGATGGCGACGCGCTCCGGCACCGTGCCCCAGATCGGCACGCCCGCCTGTCGCCACGCCACCACGAGGTCCTGGTAGTCGCGGGTGTAGGTGCGCGCCGAGCAGATCACGAGGCCGGCCGGCACGCGCCGGGGCACCATCTCGAGCACCGCCTCCACCCGCGGCGTCTCGACGCCTCCGACGCGGGTGGGGATCACGACCACATCGGCGTTCTCCAGCGCCTTCGAGAGCAGCCGCTCATGGCCCGGTGGCGTGTCGACGACGGCGACACCGTCGTCGTCGACCCGGGCGAGCGCCTTGTTCAGGAGCCGCTCGGTGGGCGCCTCGACCAGCTCGATCGACGCGAGCGAGTCGTCCTCCGCCGTGTCCAGCCAGTCCGCCGCGCTCGCCTGCGGGTCGGCGTCGATCAGGGTCGCCTCCCGCCGGCCGCTGGCGGCGAGGGCCGCCAGGTGCACGGCGGTCGTGGTCTTCCCCACGCCGCCCTTCAGGGCGGCCACGACGACGATCATCCTGCGAACCTAGCCAGCGGACGGACCCCCCCGTCAGGTGCACGAGAAGTCGGGCAGGCTGGGGTGGTGGAGCTGCAGCTGTTCGACGAGGTCGGCGAGGTCCTCCGAGGCCTGCTCCCGGACGAGGTCGGTGCGCTCCGGTGCCGGCACCACCGCTACGGCATCAAGGTGTGGTTCGGCGGGGAGAAGCCGACCCGGGAGCACTACGAGGCGCAGGTGATCGGCGCCAAGCACGTCCCCGGTGCCGCGGTCCTCGCCATCGAGGTCGGCTTCCATGCCGAGCACCGCGACCCAGCAGACAACGAGCGGGTCCTGAAGGAGCTCCTGAGCCACGAGAAGCGGTGGCGCAAGGTGCTCGGAGACGACGTCGTGGCCGGCGAGTTCATCGACGACCGGCACGGCTGGCAGCGCGTGTCCGAGACCTGGGCCGATCCCGACCTCGGTGACGCCGACCTCGCCATGGACCTCGCCACGCGGCTCACCGACTACATCACCGCGATCGAGCCGCTCCGGCCGCGCTGAGCGGGCGGGCGTCGGTCGATCACGTCGGCCGTGACACAAGTCTCAGCCCCGGAGGTGGTGCGAGTGAGTGCTCACTCATATAGTGGTGCGCCATGGCCGCCACCCAGGCTCGCACCCGTGCCGCGTCGCTCCCCCCGGAGGAGCGGCGGCGCACCATCGTCGACGCGGCCATCCCGCTGGTCGTGGAGCACGGCGAGATGGTCGCGACTCGGCACGTGGCCGACGCCGCCGGCATCGCCGAGGGCACGCTCTTCCGGGTCTTCCCGGACAAGGAGTCGCTGCTGGCGGCGGTGATCGAGCGCGTCCTCGACCCCGAGCCGCTGGAGCAGGCGCTGGCCGCGATCGACGCCGAGCGTCCCCTCACCGAGGTCGTCACCGCCGCTGTCCAGGCCTCGCAGCGCCGCGGCGAGGACGTGTGGCGCGTGGTGTCCCGGATCGGGAAGCGCAGCGAGGACCAGCCCCGCCGTCCGATGCCCGAGAGCCCGGCCCTCACCCGCCTGCTCGAAGCGCACCGCGACGAGCTCACCGTCGCGCCCACGGTGGCGGCACGGAACCTGCGGGCGCTGACCCTGGCCATGTCGCACCCGCTGCTCGTCGAGCGCCCCGCGTCCCCGAAGGAGATCGCGCGCATGTTCCTCCACGGCGTCGCCAAGGACCTGTCGGCGAAGGGCCGCTCGTGCTGATCCGCGTCCTGCGCTCTCACCTCCGGCCGTACCGCCGCCTGCTCCTGCTCGTCGTCGCGCTGCAGGTCGTCGCGGTGTCGGCCTCGCTCACCCTCCCGGCGCTGAACGCCGACATCATCGACAAGGGCGTGCTGCCGGGCGACACGGGCTACATCCGCAGCACCGGCGCCGAGATGCTCGCCTTCTCGCTGATCCAGATCACCTTCGCCATCGCGGCGGTGTACTTCGGCGGCAAGGTCGCCATGAGCTTCGGGCGCGATGTGCGAGCCGGCCTGTTCCACCGCGTCACCGACTTCTCCGCTCGGGAGGTCGGCCAGTTCGGCGCCCCGTCTCTCATCACGCGCATCACCAACGACGTGCAACAGGTGCAGATGCTCGTGGTCATGGCCTGCACGATGGCCGTGGCCGCGCCCATCACGATCGTCATCGGCGTGGTGATGGCCCTTCGCCAGGACGTCGACCTGTCGATCGTCCTGGTGATCTTCATGCCGGTTGCCATGGTGATCCTCGGATCGATCGTGTTCCGGATGGTCCCGAACTTCCGGCGGATGCAAGAGCACATCGACGCCATCAACCGCGTCCTGCGCGAGCAGATCACCGGCCTCCGGGTCGTGCGAGCCTTCGCCCGCGAGCCCCAGGAGACGAAGCGCTTCCTCCGGGCCAACGACGACGTCACCGACGCTGCCGTCCGCGGCGGCCGGCTCATGGCGTCGATGTTCCCCACCGTCAACCTGCTCATCAACCTGTCGAGCGTCGCGGTGCTGTGGCTCGGTGCGGATCGCGTCGCCTCGGGGGACCTCGAGATCGGCTCGCTGGTCGCCTACCTCAGCTACCTCATCCAGATCCTGATGTCGGTCGTCATGTTCACCTTCACCTTGTCGATGGTGCCGAGGGCGGCGGTCTCCTCGAACCGCATCCAGGAGGTGCTCGACACCGCCACCTCCGTGGTGCCTCCCCCGAACGGACTGAGCGCACCGCCCCGCGGCGTGCTCGAGGTGCGCGACGTCGGGTTCCACTACCCGGGCGCCGAGCGGCCGGTGCTCTGCGACATCAGCTTCGATGCCACCGCCGGCCACACCACCGCGATCGTCGGCAGCACGGGAGCCGGCAAGACCAGCCTCGTCAACCTGCTGGCCCGGCTCTTCGATCCCACCGCGGGGACGGTGCGCCTCGACGGCGTCGACCTCCGGGACATGGACCCCGACCGGTTGTGGTCCAGCATCGGCCTCGTGCCCCAGAAGCCCTACCTGTTCTCCGGCACCATCGCCAGCAACCTCCAGTTCGGCAAGCCCGACGCCACCGAGGCGGAGATGTGGGAGGCGCTCACCATCGCCCAGGCCGCCGACTTCGTGCGAGCCATGCACGGCGGGCTCGACGCTCGGATCGAGCAAGGCGGCACCAACGTGTCGGGCGGCCAGCGCCAGCGCCTCTCGATCGCCCGGGCCCTCGTGCGCAAGCCCGAGCTCTACGTGTTCGACGACTCCTTCTCGGCGCTCGACCTGGCCACCGACGCCCGACTGCGGGCCGCCCTGCAGCCCTACACCCGCGAAGCCGCCGTGGTGATCGTCGCCCAGCGCGTCTCCACCATCGCCACCGCCGACGAGATCCTCGTCCTCGAGGACGGCGAGCTGGTGGGACGCGGCGCTCACGAGGACCTCATCGAGTCCTGCCCGACCTACGCCGAGATCGTCCAGTCCCAGATCGGTGAGCGGAGCGCGGCATGAGCACCGTCGACGATCGTCCGGACGTCGAGACCGACGAGGAGGAGCCGGAGGTCAACCTGGCCGCCCCGGAGACCCGTGCCGCGGGCCGCTGGATGTCGGCCGGCGTCCCCACGGAGCGGTCGGAGGACTTCGGGCGATCCGTGCGTCGCCTCCTCCTGCTCCTGAAGCCCGAGTGGGCCCGGCTCCTCATCGTGATCACCTCGGCCGTCAGCGCGGCCGTGCTCAACGTGCTCGGCCCCCGGGTGCTGGGCGAGGCCACCGACACCATCATCGAGGGGCTCTTCAGCCCGGTCGGGATGGACATGCGCCACCTGCACCGCGTGCTCGGCCTCGCCATCGCGCTGTACGCGAGCTCCACCGTGCTGGGTCTGCTCACCGGCTGGATGACGACCGGTGTCGTGCAACGGCTGATGCACCGCCTGCGCAGCGACGCCGAGGCGAAGCTCCACGCCCTCCCGCTCCGCTACGTGGACCAGCAGCAGCGCGGCGACCTGCTCAGCCGCGTCACCAACGACCTCGACAACCTGGCCCAGAGCCTGCAGCAGACGATCAGCCAGATGCTGTCCTCGGTGATGCTCATCCTCGGCGTCGCCGTGATGATGTTCACGATCTCGCCGCTGCTCGCCGTCGTCGCCCTCACCATCGTGCCGATCTCGGTGTACGGCATGAAGGTGATCGCCGGGCGGGCCCGCCCACGGTTCCTGGCGCAGTGGGGCAGCACCGGCGCGCTCAACGCCCAGATCGAGGAGGTCTTCACCGGCCATGCCGTGGTGAAGGCGTTCGGCCGTCAAGAGCAGGTGAAGGCGCGCTTCGACGCCACCAACGAGAAGCTCTACGAGTCCTCCTTCGGGGCCCAGTTCATGTCGAGCCTCATGCAGCCGCTCACCATGTTCCTGGGGAACGTGCAGTACGTCCTCGTGGCGGTGGTCGGCGGCCTCCAGGTGGCCAGCGGCAACCTCACCGTGGGCGACGTGCAGGCGTTCATCCAGTACTCCCGGACCTTCACGATGCCCCTCACGCAGCTGGCGTCGCTCATGAACGTGTTCCAGAGCGGCATCGCCTCGCTCGAGCGCGTCATCGAGCTGCTCGATGCCGAGGAGCAGACCCCCGACGACCCCGACGCCCCGCCGCTCGCCGCGGTGCAGGGCCGGGTCGTGTTCGACGACGTGTCCTTCTCGTACTGGGAGGATCGCCCCCTCATCGAGCACCTGGACCTGGTGGCCGAGCCCGGGCAGACCGTGGCGATCGTCGGCCCCACCGGCGCGGGCAAGACGACCCTGGTGAACCTGATCATGCGGTTCTACGAGCTGAACGGTGGGCGCATCACCCTCGACGGGCGTGACATCACCACCATCCCCCGAGAGGAGATGCGCTCCAACATCGGCATGGTGCTCCAGGACACCTGGCTGTTCGGCGGCACCATCCGGGACAACATCGCCTACGGGCGGCCGGGAGCCACCGAGGAGGAGATCCTCGCCGCCGCCCGCGCCACCTACGTCGACCGGTTCGTGCACCACCTCCCCGACGGCTACGACACGATGATCGACGAGGAGGGCGACAACATCAGCGCCGGGCAGAAGCAGCTCCTCACCATCGCCCGGGCCTTCCTCGCCCAGCCCGCCATCCTCATCCTCGACGAGGCGACGTCGTCGGTGGACACCCGCACAGAGGTGCTCATCCAGGAGGCCATGCACGCGCTGCGGACCGGCCGGACGAGCTTCGTGATCGCCCACCGCCTGTCGACGATCCGCGGTGCCGACACGATCCTCGTGATGGAGGACGGCCGCATCGTCGAGCAGGGCACCCACGACGAGCTGCTCAGCCGCGATGGCGCCTACTTCCGCCTGTACAGCTCGCAGTTCGCGGGCGCGGCGGTCGACGAAGAGCTCGTCTGACCGCTCCGCCGATGTCGTTCCTCCAGCGCTTCGAGCTCGACGGCCGCGTGGCCGTCGTGACAGGCGCGTCCTCCGGCTTGGGCGAGGGGATCGCCCGGGCGCTGGGATCCGTCGGCGCGCGGGTGGCGGTCGTGGCTCGCCGTCGCGATCGGTTGGAGGCCCTCGCCGGTGACATCGGCGGGCTCGCCGTGCCGTGCGACCTCCTCGACGTCGACGCGGTCCGGCAGGTGGTGCCCGCGGTGGCCGCTGAGCTCGGTCCGCCCGAGATCCTCGTCAACGCCGCCGGCAGCCGCTTCAGCCGCGAGCGGGCCGAGGGCGAGGCGCTCGACGACATCCGCCGGACGCTGGACCTGAACCTGGTGGCGCCGATGGTGCTCGCCCAGGCGGTGCACCCGCACATGCTCGCGGCGGGGCGCGGCTCGATCGTGCACGTCTCGTCGATCGGCGGCCGGGTGGGCGTGCCTGGCATACCGCAGGCGTCGTACGCCGCCGCCAAGATGGGGCTGTCGGGGCTCACCGCCGAGCTGGCGGTGCAGTGGGCCGAGCACTCGATCCGGGTCAACACCGTGGCACCCGGCTTCTTCCGCAGCGAGATCACCGACGAGCTCTACGACGACGACCGGGGACACGCGTGGCTGCGCAAGCACACGCCCTTGCCCACCGATGGAGCGGTGGACGACGTCGTGGGTGCGGTGCTGTGGCTGGCGAGCGACGCGGGGCGCTACGTCACCGGTCAGACCATCGTGGTCGACGGCGGTTGGACGGCGAGGTAGCCGAGCCGGCTGGCAGGATGCCGGCCATGACGACCGACACCGAGCGCTTCGAGCTGCAGCGCCCCATCTCTGCTCCGCCCGCCGACATCTTCCGCATCGTGAGCGACCCGGCCGGGCACGTCGCCATCGACTCGACCGGGATGCTGCAGTCCTACAGCGGCCCCCCCGCCACGGCCGTCGGCGACGAGTTCGTGATCCACATGGACCGGGAGTCCCTGAACGACTACCCGATGGGCAAGTACGACGTGACCGTCCGGATCACGACCTTCGAGCAGGACGAGGAGATCGCCTGGACGATCCTCGGCCAGCTCGAGCCGCCGATCGGCCACATCTACGGCTACCGGCTCGAGCCGGGCGAGGAGGAGGGCACCACGCTCGTCACCTCGTACTACGACTGGTCGCAGATCCACGAGCAGTGGCGCCAGGCCGACATCTTCCCGATCATCTCGGAGCTCGCCATCCGCGCCACCTTGGGGATCCTCGAGCGCACGGTGCGCCACGGCCTCCCTCCGGGGCTCGCCCGCTGAGCGAGGTGCCCCGAGCACGATCTTGACCTGCGGGTCAGGGAACCGGCAGGAATCGGGCGAGCCACGTCGAAACCGGAAGCGACCGACGCCGGCGCCTCGGGGGCAGGCCGGCGCTGACGGCTGACATCTGGGGGAAGTCCGTGCGCAAGTCATGGCTGCAGCTCTATGCACCGTTCCTCGTCCTGGCCCTGGTGCAGGCCCTCCTCATCGTCGTGGCACCGTCCCGAGGGGAGAGCACCGCGTCGAGCGGTGACACCGCCCTGCAGGGCGTGGCCGGTGCGCCGCTGGACGCCGACGGGGACGGCGTCGCCGACGTCGCGTCCGACGGCACGCTGACCGACGGCTCCGCCACCGGCGGCGGCACCACGGGCGGCACGGCAGGGGGAGGCAGCGCCACTGGCGGGACCACCGGCGGCGGCGCGGCACCCGCCGGGCAGGCCGCCGGCGACACCAGCCACTGCAAGGACGGTCAGCAGGTCGGTGGCCTGCGCGTGGCGCCGCCGTGCAAGCCGAAGTTCGTCGGCAACAACGGCGGTGCCACCTACCAAGGGGTCACCGACAAGGAGATCAAGATCGTCTACTTCGCGTCCGAGCCCAACGAGCAGGTGGACGCCATCCTCTCCACCCAGGGCCTCGCCGTGGACGAGAAGACGCTCATGGACGCCGTCGGGCAGTTCGTGAAGTACATCAACGAGCACTACGAGCTGTACGGGCGCAAGATCGTCGTGAAGCGCATCGTCGGCGATTGCCCGACGACCCCGCCCGACTACGACAAGTGCAACAGCGCCGCCCAGCAGGTCGTGAAGGAGAAGCCCTTCGCGGTCATCTGGGCCACGTCGCTCTACGCCACCGTCTACGACATCTGGGCGCGCGCCGGCATCCCGAGCTTCGGCGGGAGCTCGTTCGACGTCGGCTTCTACAACCGCGACCGGCCGTTCCGGTACGACCTCGGCATGGACGGCACGAAGGCGGCCGACCACATCGCCGAGTACTACTGCAAGAAGATGTCGGGCAAGCCGGCCGACCACGCCGGCTCGACCATCCACCCGACGATCGGCGGCCGCGGCACGAAGCGCCGGCTCGCCATCATCACCCCTGAGATCGAAGCGAACGTGCGCACCGGCGAGCGCGTGCGGGCGAAGGTCGACAAGTGCAACGGTGGCGACCCGGCGCCGCTGCTGCGCACGTACAAGTCGGACATCCAGACCGCGACCCAGCAGACCCAGGCGACGGTGTCGGCGCTCATCGCCGGCAAGGCCACGACGGTCGTGTGCATGTGCGACCCGATCGCGCCGGTGTTCCTCACCAAGGGGATGAGCGGCAACCAGTACTACCCGGAGTTCATGCTCCCCGGCCTCGGCCTGCTCGACTACGACATCCTCGGGCGCCTCTACGACCCCCAGCAGATGGCGCACGCCTTCGGCCCGAGCCACCTCGCGGTGCTCACCAACCTGGATGACACCGATCAGGCTCGGGTGTGGCGGGCGACCGGCCGGCAGGGCCACCCGTGCGGCCAGAACGGCTGCGGCATCCCGTGGGCGTACTTCAACCTCCTCGGCACCGCGATCCAGATGGCCGGTCCCCAGCTGACGCCCCTCACGATCGAGCGTGGCCTGCTGCAGGACCTCCCGGACCAGTACGCCGGACCCCAGACCTCGTACACGTCGTTCGGCGCCGGCGACTACACCGGCTACGAGGACGCCAAGGAGGTGTTCTGGGACCCGAACGCCCGCTCCGCGGTCGACGGGAAGGCGGGCGCCTACGTCCCGGTCCAGGGCGGGAAGCGCTACCGGCTGGGCCAGTGGTCGGCCGGCCTCGGCGGCATCCCGGTCCGCTAGTGGCCACCCCCCGCGAGATCTGGGACCACCCTCGGTTCGGGTGGTTGGTCAAGGGACTGATCCTCTACACCCTGCTCATCGAGCTCGGGCTCCAGCTCGTGTTCGGCAAGGTCAGCCTCCCGTTCATCCCGATCCTCTCGCTCCTGTTCGGGATCGACATCGGGATCGTGGAGGTCGGACGTGGCTCGCAGCCCATCCCGCCCGAGGTGATCGCCAACGGCATGGTCCTCGGCGCCCTCTACTCGCTCGTCGCCATGGGCCTGATCCTCGTGTACCGCGGGAACCGGGTGATCAACTTCGCCCAAGCCCAGCTGGGCGCGGTGCCCGCGGTCATCGCGCTGCTGCTCATCGCCAAGCGGGGCGTGCCCTACCTCGCCGTGCTGCCGATCGTGATCCTCGGCGCCGCGCTGCTCGGCGCGGCCACCGAGGTCACCCTCGTCCGCCGGTTCGCCCAGGCGCCCCGGCTCATCGTCACCGTCGTGACCATCGGCGTGTCGATCCTGCTGGTCGTGGTGGAGTTCTTCGCCAAGCAGGCGGTGGGCGGCGAGCTCATCGACCAGCTCGCGTTCGACTATCGCTCACCGGTCTCGAGCTTCACCTACCGGTGGGGCGTGCAGACCTTCAAGGGCGACCACCTGATGACCATCGTGATCGTGGGCGTCGTCGTGGTGGCGATGGGCGCCTTCTTCAAGTACACGGACATGGGCATCGCAGTGCGGGCCTCCGCGGAGAACGGTGAGCGAGCATCGCTCCTCGGCATCCCGGTGAAGCGCGTGTCCACCATCGTGTGGGCGCTCGCCGCCGTGCTGTCGTCGATCGGCATCTTCCTGCGGGGCCCCCTCGTCGGCATCAACCTCACGGGCAACACCGGGCTGGGCGTCCTGCTCTTCGGTCTCGGCATCGCGGTGATGGCCAAGATGGAGAGCATGCCGATGGCCTTCGGGGCCGGGCTGCTGATCGGCGCCATCAACGAGGGCGTCATCTTCTCGACGAACCGGGCGGCGATCACCGATGCCGTGATGTTCGTCGTCATCATCGTCGCCCTCCTGATCCAGCGCGGCGCGCTGTCGCGAGCGATGGAGCTCGGTGCATCGAGCTGGCAGACGGTGCGCGAGTACCGGTCGATCCCGGCCGAGCTGCGCGACATCCGCGAGGTCGTCGTGGCTCGTCGGCTCCTCACCTTCGCCGTGGCCGCTGTCGCGCTCAGCGCCCCGTGGATCTTCGGCGACGCCAAGACCCCCGAGGCCACGCTGATCATCATCTACGCCATCGTCGGCGTGTCCCTCGTCGTGCTCACCGGCTGGACGGGGCAGATCTCGCTGGGGCAGTACGCCATCTCCGGCGTGGCATCGGGCGTGGCGGGGATGCTGGCCTCCACCCACGGGTGGGACTTCTTCGCGGTCATGTTCACGGCCGGGATGGTCGGCGCCGGCGTGGCGGTGCTCGTCGGTCTCCCGGCGCTCCGAATCCAGGGCCTCTTCCTCGCCGTCGCGACCCTCGGCTTCGCGTTCGCGGCCGAGGGCTTCATCCTCAAGCGGGAGTTCTTCGGCTGGATGCTCCCGAAGGAGGGCGGCTACGTCGCCCGCCCGCTCCTCTACGGCTCGATCGACCTGAAGCAGGACAGCGAGGTCTTCGGGATCACGATCCCGGCCGACGCCAAGTTCTACTGGCTCTGCCTGGTCGTGCTGGGGCTCGCCGTCGTGCTGGCGAAGTCGCTCCGCAAGAACCGCTCCGGGCGCATCCTCATCGCCGCCCGCGACAACGGCCGGCTCGTCCAGGCCTTCGGCGTGAACCTCGCCGCCACCCGGTTGGCGGCGTTCGCCGCGTCGGGCTTCATCGCCGGGCTCGCCGGCGGGCTCATCGCGTACCAGAACCAAGGGTTCGAGCCCGGCGGCTTCACGCCAGAGAAGTCGCTCACCCTCTTCGTGATGGCGGTGATCGGCGGGGTCGGCTCCATCCCCGGTGCGATCCTCGGTGCGGTCTACGTCGTCGGCCTCCCCCTGCTGCCGGGGCTCAGCGACATCGACCTGATCGATCTGCTCGTGAGCGGCGTGGGCCTCCTGTTCCTCCTCATGTTCATGCCCGGCGGCCTCATCGAGGGCGTGTACAAGGTGCGAGACAACCTGTTGCGCCGGGTCGCCGCCAAGCACGGCATCCACGTGCCGAGCCTCGTCGCCGACTCGCTCGTCACCGACGAGGAGGAGGGCCTCATCCTCGACGACCGGGCCGCCCTCGAGCAGACGATGGAGGCGCCCCTCCCCGTCGACGAGCTGGCGGCCGTGGGAGGGGCCGACTGATGCGCAAGCGCCTCGAGGCCATCACCGGAGGAGCCCCGGTCGCGCCGCTGCTGGTGCTCTTCGGGCTGAACCTCGTCGACGAGCTCGACCGCATCGCCTTCGGGGTGATGGGCCCGAAGATCGGCGAGACCTTCGGCATCGAGGACGGCGACGTCATCGTGATCAGCACGCTCGTCGCCATCGCCGCCGTGGCCGCCGTGCTCCCGCTGTCCTACCTGGCCGATCGCTTCAACCGGGTCCGCATCGTCGCGTTCGCGGCCCTCACCTGGATGAGCCTGAGCGTGCTCACGGGCCTGGCCGGGTGGGCGGGCCTCCTCGGGCTGCTGATCATCGCCCGGCTCGGCGCCGGCATCGGCCGGGCGGTGAACGAACCGGTCCACTCGAGCCTCCTCCCCGACTACTACGAGGCCGAGCAGCTGCCGAAGGTCTTCGCCTTCCATCGCATCGCCAACCCGGTGGCCGCCGTGACCGCGGTCCTGATCGGCGTCGCCGGCGCGGTCCTCGGGTGGCAGGCGCTCTTCATCGTCCTCGCCGTGCCCACCGCGCTGCTGATCGGGTCCACGCTCCGCCTCCCGCACCCGCACCGCGGCGCCACCATCGATGCCGAGCTGGCGGCCGAAGGCGAGGAGCAGGGCGGGGTGCCCTTCACCGAGGCCCGCCGCCAGCTGTTCGCGATCAAGTCGCTGAAGCGGTTGTTCATCGGCGGGTTCCTGCTGGGGTTCGGCGTGTTCCCGCTCGCCAGCTTCACGATCTTCTTCTTCGAGAACGTCTTCGACTTCGAGTCGGGGATGCTCGGCGTCGTCACCGCGGTGTCAGGTGTCGGGCTCTTCGCAGGCCTGATCATCGGCGAGCGCGCTGTCACGCGCTACGCGCTCACCGACACCGGGAAGCTGGCCGCGCTCACCGGCGCGAACTTCGTGCTCGCCGGTGTCGGCCTCCTCCTGATGGCGGCATCTCCGTTCGCGGTCCTCGCGCTGGTGATGGTCTTCGTCACCAACATCGGCTTCTCGGGCTACCTGCCGCCCTACCTCACGCTCATCTCCAGGATCGTGCCGCCCAAGGTGCGCACCCAGGCGTTCGGCTACTCGCTGATCCTCGTGGCCTGCGGCGGCGTCCTGTCCGCGGTCATCTTCGGCAACCTGGGCGACAGCCAGGGCTACCGGATGGCCATCGGCATCATGTCGGCGATCGTGGTGGTCGCCGGGCTGGTGGGCTCCACGGCTGCCAAGTTCGTGGCCGGCGACGTCGTGAACGCGAACCGCTCGCTGAGCGCCGCCCGAGACCTGCAGGCCGCTCGAGCGTCGGGCGACGGGGCCCTGCTCATCTGCCGCGGGGTGGAGGTGGCCTACGACCAGGTGCAGGTGCTCTTCGGCGTCGACATGGACGTGCGGCCGGGCGAGTGCGTGGCGCTGCTCGGCACCAACGGCGCCGGCAAGTCCACCCTCCTGAAGGCGATCAGCGGCACCGTCGACCCGATCGGCGGCGCGGTGTACTTCGACGGCCGCGACATCACCCACGCCGACGGCGTGGCCACCACCGCCCTCGGGGTCATCCAGGTGCCGGGCGGCAAGGCTGTGTTCCCGACGCTCACAGTCGCGGAGCACCTCCGCGCCGCCGGGTGGCTCTACCGCGACGACCCGGAGTACCTGAAGACGGCCAACGCCGAAGTGCTCCGGACCTTCCCGCGCCTCGAGGAGCGCATCGACCAGCTGGCCGGCAACCTCTCGGGCGGCGAGCAGCAGATGCTCGCCCTCGGGATGGCCTTCATCGCCAAGCCGAAGCTCCTCATGATCGACGAGCTGTCGCTCGGTCTGGCCCCCACCATCGTGGAGCAACTGCTGGGCATCGTGCGTCGGATCCAGCAGAACGGCACCGCGATCGTCCTCGTGGAGCAGTCGATCAACGTCGCCCTCACCGTCGCCGACCGCGCGTACTTCCTCGAGAAGGGCGAGGTGCGGTTCGAAGGCCTCACCGAGGAGCTGCTCGAGCGCAACGACATCGTGCGCTCGGTGTTCCTCGAGGGGGCGGGATCGGTGCAGGGCGACGCGCGGGAGGCGAAGGTCGCCGCCGCGCCGGTCCGACAGCCGCCCGCCGAGCTGGTGCCGATCCTCGAGCTCGACAGCGTGACGATGCGCTTCGGTGGCATCACGGCGGTCGACGACGCCAGCTTCGTGCTCAACCGTGGGGAGATCCTGGGCTTGATCGGTCCGAACGGCGCCGGCAAGACCACGATCTTCGACCTCGTCTCCGGGTTCCTCGCGCCCACGCGGGGGCGCATCACCTTCGACGGCGAGGACATCACCACCATGAGCCCCGACCGCCGCGCCTGGCTCGGCCTCGGCCGGTCGTTCCAGGACGCGCGGCTGGCGGGATCCCTCACCGTGGCGGAGAACATCGCCATCGGGCTCGAGCGGCACCTCGACGTGCGCGACCACCTGGCGTCGATGCTCAACCTGCCTGGGGTCGCCCACCAGGAGGAGGACGTGGCGTGGACCGTCGCCGACCTCATCGAGCTCATGCACCTCGGTGCGTTCCGAGACAAGTTCGTGCGCGAGCTGTCCACGGGGTCCCGGCGCATCGTCGACCTGGCCATGTGCATGGCACACGACCCCAGCGTCCTCCTGCTCGACGAGCCCAGCTCCGGCATCGCGCAGGCCGAGACCGAAGCCCTCGGCCCGCTCCTCCAGAGGATCCAAGCGGAGACCGACTGTGCCCTCCTCGTGATCGAGCACGACATGCCGCTCATCACGGGCGTGTCGGACCGCATGATCGCCCTGGAGCTCGGCCATCCGATCGTCGAGGGCACCCCCGAAGAGGTGATCGCACATCCGCGCGTGATCGAGTCGTACCTCGGAGGTGATCCGGCGGTGATCAACCGCTCTGGGCGTGAGCCCACGCCCACCCCGGCACCCGAGCCCGGTCCCAGGAAGCGGGCACCTCGGAAGGCCGCCGCCAAGAAGGCGTCGACGAAGCAGGCGGCCGCGACGAACGGCTCCACCAAGCGCACGGTGGCCTCGAACGGCGCCGACGAGAAGGTGGCCGCGACGAACCGCGCCACCAAGCGGACGGCCCCGCTCACCGCGGCGAAGGGGTCCTGATGGTCCGCCGCCTGCTGCTGCTGCTCGCCGCCACCCTCCTCCTCGTCGGGTCCTCGCTGGTCGTGGACCCCGCCCACGCCGATCCGGCGGCGTCGATCGACGACAGCGGATGGTGGTGGCGCGCCCAGACCAACCCCGAGGTGTTGCTGCCGCCCCCGCCGAACACGAAGGAGGGGCAGCTCCTCGTCCAGAGCAGCCCCGAGGGTGCGACAGCCCTCGCCGCCATCGCCGGCACGCTCGTGGAGGGGCAGGCCAGCCCCGTGCTGACGTTGGCGGTGGCCGATGGCGGCGACGTCGGCTCCGAGGGCGCGGTGATCCTGGCCTGCCAGGCCGGGAGCACGTGGAAGGGCGGGGACGCCAAGCCGTGGGCGGAGCACCCGCAGGCTGGGTGCGATGCCGGCGGGGTGCCGGGCACGCGATCGGAGGACGGCACCTCGTGGACCTTCGACCTCAGCTCGCTCCAGTTCAGCGACAAGGTGAACGTGGTGATCGTGCCGGGCGCCGTCGACGGCCAGCCCGAGGGCGCCAACCACTCGGCGTTCTCCGTCACCTTCGAGGCCCCGACCCCGGCGTCGCTGGCCACGACGCCGGGTTCCGCGGTGTCGTCCCCGCCGCCCCTCGACATCGGAGGTGGCGTGGTGGACCCGGGGGTCGGCGCCGGTGTCGTGGACTCCTACTCGCCCCCCGCCGACTCGGGCACCAGCCTCGAGCTCCCGCCGGTGGCCGCGGCGCTGCCCGAGGAGGACCAGGGGCTCACCCCGGTGGCGCCCAGCGTGCAGGCGGGCCAGCCCCTGCTCCCGGCATCGATGGCGATCGACCCGCGCAGCCCGCACGCCCGCTCGGTCGGGGTGGTCCTCCTGCTGCTCGGCGGGGCCCTCGTGTACTTCCTCACCCGGCAGCAGCACGCGATCGGGCCCGACGGGATCCCCGGGGGGCTGGGCCGGTGGGCGGCGCCTCGTTGGGGCACGCCGCCGTCGTTGCGCGGCTGACGGCGCCTAGGTCTGGAGCGGCAGCACCGCGTCGGCGACCTCGCCGAGGTGGCCGTCCCAGTCGTCAGGCTCGACCAACGGGATCACGACGAACTTCGATGCGCCCACGGCGATGTGCTCGCCGATCATCGTGCGGAGCCCGTCGAGCCCGGACGCGATCATCCGCTCGGGCGCGACCCCCGGTCGCCGATGCGCCACCGCCGCCGCGACGACGTCGGGGATCGGTCCCTCGCAGTAGGGGAGGAGCGCCCCGAAGTGCTCCGGATCGATCTCCCGCTCGGCCTCGGCGGCGTGGCCCTGGATGGCGACGATGCCCTCGCGAACGTCCTGCGGGGTGCAGAACGACGGCAGCCACCCGTCGCCCACGCGTCCGCACCGGCGGAGCTCGGACGGCGCGATGCCTCCGAGCCAGATCTCGAGCGGCTCCTGCACGGGGAGCGGCCGCACCGACGCACCCTGGTAGTGGAACGCGTCGCCCTCGTGGTCCACGGCCTCGCCCCCCCAGAACCGGCGGAGGAGCGGCAAGGCCTCGTTGAAGAGCTTCGCTCGGGCGCCCCGCTCCACGCCGAAGGCCTGGTGCTCTCCGGGGTCGGGAGCGCCGAGCCCGAAGGCGGGCAGCAACCGCCCGCCGCTCAGGCGATCGAGGGTGGCCAGCTCCTTCGCCAGCAGCATGGGGTTGCGGCCAGGCACCACCAGCACGGAGAACCCGAGCTTGATCTTCGTCGTGAGGCCGGCGGCCACGCCCAGGCCCACGATCGGGTCCGGGCAGTCGCCGGTCACGCGCTCCGAGAGCCACAGGGAGTCGAAGCGCCGTGCCTCGAGCCCGGTGACCAGGGCCTCGAACCGGTGGGGGTCGCTCGACGCCCGCGTGCCCAGTCCGTAGCCGATCCGCACCTTCACGCCGGTCACCGTAGGTTCTGGACATGAGCACGAGCAGTTCCCAGAGCGCTTCCACCATCGATCTCGCCTCGCCCTTCAGCCTCGACGGCCGCGTCGCCGTCGTGACGGGAGCCTCGAGCGGCCTCGGGGACCGCTTCGCGCGCGTGCTCCACGCCGCCGGCGCCACCGTCGTCGCCGCCGCCCGCCGCACCGACCGGCTGGAGGGCCTGGCCGCCGACCTCGGTGAGCGACTGGTGCCGATGACCTGCGACGTGCTGGTCGACGACGACTGCGAGCGGCTCATCGCCGACTCGATCTCGCTGCACGGGCACCTCGACGTGCTCGTCAACAACGCCGGGATCGGCGCGCCCATGGCGGCTGAGGACGAGCCCATCGCGGGGTTCCGCGGGGTGGTCGACACGAACCTGAACGCGTTGTTCCTCCTGTCGCAGCTGGCGGGGCGGCACATGATCGAGCAGGGGCGGGGTGTGATCGTGAACGTGGCGTCGGTGCTCGGCCAGGTGGCGTCGGCGCCGATCAAGCAGGCGTCGTACTGCGCGTCGAAGGGAGCCGTGGTGAACCTCACCCGGGAGCTGGGCGTGCAGTGGGCTCGCAAGGGCGTACGGGTGAACGCCCTGGCGCCCGGCTGGTTCGAGTCCGAGATGACCGAGCTCATGTTCAGCGACCAGTCCGCCAACGACTTCATGAAGCGGAACTGCCCGATGGGGAGAGAGGGCCACGCCCACGAGCTCGACGGGGCGCTGCTCTTCCTCTGCAGCGACGCCTCCACCTACGTGGTGGGCCACACCCTCACGGTCGACGGGGGTTGGGTCGCCCGCTGACGGGGGCAACGCGTTCGCATGGGCCCTCCGCGCCCTGTGAGCATGGTCGGCCGTGTTGCAGGTACGAGAGCTCGCGGTCGAGGTCGGCGGCAACG
Source organism: Acidimicrobiales bacterium (assembly GCA_045807565.1). GTDB lineage: Bacteria > Actinomycetota > Acidimicrobiia > Acidimicrobiales > VFJN01 > VFJN01. Next base: position 33,124 of record JBJMHD010000134.1, read on the forward strand.
TCATCCTCGAAGGCGCCAGCTTCACGGTGCGCGCCCGGGACAAGGTCGGCCTGGTCGGCCGCAACGGCGCCGGCAAGACGAGCCTGCTGAAGGTGCTGGGCGGCAGCGCCGACCCGTACGCCGGCGTCGTCCACCGCAGCGGCGGCCTCGGCTACCTGCCCCAGGATCCGCGCCTCGACGGCGTCGACGATGCCACGCCCGCGGTCCGCCACATCCTCTCCGGTCGGGGCCTCGACGAGGCGATGGTTCGGATCGAGAAGCTGCGGTTGCAGATGGAGGAGGACCCCGACGAGCGGGCGGTCCGCCGCTTCACCCAGGCGGAGGAGCGGTTCCGGCTCGACGGCGGCTACGGGGCCGAGAGCGAGGTCCGCCGCATCGCTGCGGGTCTGGGGCTCGAGGCCGACCGCATCGACCTGCCCATGGGGGCGCTCTCCGGAGGGCAGCGCCGCCGAGTGGAGATCGCCCGGATCCTCTTCGCCGGCAGCGACGTCCTCCTCCTCGACGAGCCCACCAACCACCTCGACAGCGACGCCAAGGAGTGGCTCCTCGACTTCATGCGCTCCTACCGCGGCGCGCTCCTCGTCATCAGCCACGACCTCGACCTCCTCGACGAGGCGATCACCCGGGTGCTGCACCTCGAGCGGCGCGAGGAGACCGGTCTCGGCGAGATCGACGAGTACAAGGGCACCTACTCGCAGTACCTCGACGCGCGGGCCAAGGACGAGGTCCGCCTCGCCAAGCTGGCGGAGCGACAGGCCAAGGAGATCGACCGCCTCCAGTCCCTCGTCGATCGCTTCGGTGCGAAGGCCTCCAAGGCATCCATGGCCCACAGCATCGAGAAGCGCATCGTCCGCATGGAGCGCGACAAGGTCGATGCGCCGCGCGCTGGTCGCTCGGTGCACGTGCGCTTCCCGCCCCCTCCGCCGCCCGGACGCCTCGTGCTCGAGGGCAAGGACCTCTCCGTGCGCTACGGCGCACTCCAGGTGTTCGACGACGTCGACGTCGTGGTCGAGCGCGGCGAGCGGCTGCTGATCATGGGCCTCAACGGCGCCGGCAAGACCAGCCTCCTGCGCGTGCTCGCCGGCGATCGGCCTGCCGACACCGGGGCCGTCACCTACGGCCACAACGTGGTCACCGGCTACTACGCCCAGGAGCACGAGGGCATCCGGCCCGGCCGCACGATCCTCGAGCACCTCCGCGAGCAGGTGCCGCTCGCCGCCGAGACGGACCTGCGCGCCATCGTCGGCGCCATGGGGCTCGCCGGCGACAAGGTCCACCAGGACGCCGGGACGCTCTCGGGCGGTGAGAAGACCAAGCTCGCCCTCGGGATCCTCGTCGCCGGTCGCCACAACCTGCTCCTGCTCGACGAGCCCACCAACAACCTCGACCCGGGCTCGCGCGCCGCCGTGGCCGAGGGGCTGCGCGGATGGCCCGGCAGCATCGTGCTGGTGAGCCACGACGCCCCGTTCGTCCGGGACCTCGAGCCCGATCGCGTGCTGCTGATGCCCGAGGGCACGCTCGACCACTGGGGCGACGACTACCTCGACCTGGTGGAGCTGGCGTAGGCCTACGCGAGCGAGACGGGCGTGCTCACCAGGTCGAAGAAGTCGTTGCCCTTGTCGTCCACCACGATGAACGCGGGGAAGTCCTCGACCTCGATCTTCCACACCGCCTCCATGCCGAGCTCGGGGTACTCGAGCACCTCGACGTGGCGGATGCAGTCCTGGGCGAGCCGGGCCGCCGGTCCCCCGATCGATCCCAGGTAGAAGCCCCCGTGGGCGGCGCAGGCATCGGTGACCTGCCGGCTGCGGTTGCCCTTGGCGAGCATCACGTACGAGCCCCCGGCGGCCTGGAGCTGCTCGACGTAGGAGTCCATCCGCCCGGCGGTGGTGGGCCCGAAGCTGCCCGACGCGTAGCCCGCCGGGGTCTTGGCGGGACCGGCGTAGTACACGCAGTGGTCCCGCAGGTACTGGGGCATCGGCTCGCCGGCGTCGAGCCGCTCCTTGATCTTGGCGTGCGCGATGTCGCGGGCCACGACCATCGGTCCGGACAGCGACAGGCGCGTCTTCACCGGGTACCGGCTCAGCTCGGCGCGGATCTCGTCCATGGGGCGGTTGAGGTCGAGGCGCACCACGTCGTCGGCCAGGTCGTCGTGGGTGACCTCGGGGAGGTAGCGCGCCGGGTCCTCCTCGAGCTGCTCGAGGAACACGCCCTCGGAGGTGATCTTGCCGAGGGCCTGGCGGTCGGCCGAGCACGACACCGCGACGGCCACGGGGCACGACGCGCCGTGTCGCGGCAACCGGACGACGCGCACGTCGTGGCAGAAGTACTTGCCGCCGAACTGCGCGCCGATGCCGAAGCCCTGTGTGACGGCGAGGATGTCCTGCTCGAGCTCCAGGTCGCGGAAGCCATGGCCGCTCGGCGAGCCTGACGTCGGCAGCGAGTCGAGGTAGTGGGCCGATGCGTACTTCGCCGTCTTCAGGGCCAGCTCCGCCGATGTGCCGCCGATCACCACGGCGAGGTGGTACGGCGGGCACGCTGCGGTGCCCAGCGTGCGGAGCTTCTCGTCCAGGAACCGGAGCATCGAGCTCCGGTTCAGCACGGCCTTGGTCTCCTGGTAGAGGTAGCTCTTGTTGGCGGAGCCGCCGCCCTTGGCCATGAACAGCAGCTTGTAGGCGTCGCCGGGCGCGGCGTAGAGCTCGATCTGGGCTGGGAGGTTGGTGCCGGTGTTCTTCTCCTCCCACATCGTGAGCGGGGCCATCTGCGAGAACCGCAGGGCTGATGTCTCGTAGGTCTGCTGGATGCCGAGGCTCAGAGCCCGCTCGTCGTCACCGCCGGTGAGCACGAGCTCGCCCCGCTTGCCCATCACGATGGCCGTGCCGGTGTCCTGGCACATCGGCAGCACGCCGCCGGCCGCGATGTTGGCGTTCTTCAGGAGGTCGAGGGCGACGAAGCGGTCGTTGGCCGAGGCCTCCGGGTCGTCGAGGATCCGGCGCAGCTGCTGGAGGTGGGCGGGGCGCAGCCAGTGGGCGATGTCGCGGAACGCGGTGCGGGCGAGCAGGGTGAGGGCGTCCGGGTCCACCTCGAGGAACGTGCGCCCGGCCGCCTCAAGCGGACGGACGCCATCGGTGGTGAGCAGGCGGTACGGGGTGTCGTCCGGGCCGAGCGGGAGCAGCTCGGTGAAGGCGAGGTCGGTCATCGGGAACGCACCGTAGGTTGGGGTCATGGGGTCTGACGAGTTCCGCATCGAGCACGACACGATGGGCGAGGTGCAGGTGCCGGCGTCGGCCCGTTGGGCAGCGCAGACGCAGCGGGCGGTCGAGAACTTCCCGATCTCGGGCCTGCGGATCGAGCGGGCGCTGATCGGCGCGCTGGCGTCGATCAAGGGCGCCGCGTCGGTGGTGAACCGCGACCTGGAGGTCCTCGCCGCCGACGTGGCCGACGCGATCCACGACGCCGCCGCCGAGGTCGCGAAGGGGCAGTGGGACGGCGAGTTCCCGGTCGACGTGTACCAGACGGGCTCGGGCACCTCCACGAACATGAACGCGAACGAGGTGATCGCCAACCTCGCGTCGGAGCGGCTCGGCCGTCCCGTCCATCCGAACGACGAGGTGAACGCCTCACAGTCATCCAACGACGTGTTCCCGTCGGCGATCCACCTGGCCGCGGTGCGCGAGACGAGCGTCCAGCTGCTCCCCGCCCTCGACCACCTCGCCGGCGCCCTGCGGACGAAGGCCGAGGAGACGGCCGACGTCGTGAAGGCGGGCCGCACCCACCTGATGGACGCCACGCCGGTCACCCTCGGTCAGGAGCTCGGTGGGTACGCCGCCCAGGTGGAGGCGGCGGCCGACCGGATCCGCTCGTCTCTGCCGCGGGTGGGGCAGCTCCCGCTCGGGGGGACAGCCGTGGGCACCGGTCTCAACGCGCCGGCGGGGTTCGGCGCCGCGGTCGCCTCGAGGCTCGCCGCCGACATGGGCCTCCCGCTGTCGGAGGCGCCTGATCACTTCGCGGCCCAGGGGGCTCGCGACGAGCTCGTCGGCCTCTCCGGCGACCTGCGCGTGCTGGCGGTCGCGCTGGTGAAGGTCGCCAACGACATCCGTTGGATGGGCAGCGGCCCCCGCACCGGGCTGGCCGAGATCCGTCTGCCCGACCTCCAGCCGGGCAGCTCGATCATGCCGGGCAAGGTGAACCCGGTGATGGCCGAGGCCGTCACCCAGGTCGCCGCCCAGGTGGTCGGCAACGACGCCGCCGTCGCCTTCGCCGGGTCACAGGGCAACTTCGAGCTGAACGTGTACCTGCCGGTGATGGCGCGCAACCTGCTCGAGTCGATTCGACTGCTGGCCGCCGTCACGCGCCTGTTCGCCGATCGCTGCGTGGCGGGCATCGAGGCCGACGTCGAGCGCTGCCGCACCTACGCCGAGGCCACCCCGCAGGCCGCCACCGCCCTGAACCCGCTCCTGGGCTACGAGCGGGTGGCGGAGCTGGTGAAGGAGTCGGCCAAGACCGGCAAGAGCATCCGGGCCCTCGTCGTCGAGCAGGGTCTGGTGCCCGAGTCGGAGGTCGACCAGGTCCTCGACCTGCTCAAGCTGACCCGAGGCGGTTAGCCGCCCAGCGGTTCCAGGCCTTCGGCGATGGCGATCACGTCCTGGCGCGTGAGCTCCGTCGGCTGCTGCGGATCGGAGGAACCGACCTCCACGTTGATCCGCACCCCGTCGGGCTCCTCCCAGGAGAGGGCGAAGTAGCCGAGGCGCTCATCGCCCACGCAGAGCTCCCCGTCGGCTCCGCGCACCTCGACGACGACGGGCTGCTCGCAGCGGATCCCTCCGTAGGCCGTCGTCACGTTGACGAGGCGGTCCCCGGCCCAGAACGTGAAGGTCCACGAACCGTCGAAGGACTGCTCGTCCCAGCGGTCGAGGGCCAGGGGCTCCGGGAGCTCCGTCGGGAAGAGCAGACGGTCGCCATCGATGACGGGGACGACGTTGCCGGTCGGGAGGTCGAGGAGCGAACGATCGCCGACCGGGTCCTGCAGCTCGATGGTGGCCGACGCGCTGAACGCGCTGCTCTGGCAGGTCGCGAACGGGAGGCCTCGCTCCACGTCCGCGGTGACGAGCTCCACGCCGATCTGGTCCTCTGACTCGATCACGCGTGGGTGGAGCGCGGTGCAGGGGTCGAAGCCGCTGGCCGGATCCGCGGGCGGGATGATGACGGTGAGGTGCACGCCCTGCGCCCGGGCCGCCGAGATCGACGGCCGGCCCGTCGGAGGCGTCCCCGTCGTGGTCGAGGTGGCGGGAGGGAGCGTCGTGGTGGTGTCGATGCCGGCCTCGGTCGCGGGTGGGCCCGTCTGGACCTCGGCATCGTCGTGGGCGAGGAGGAGCCCGCCGATCCCCGCCGCGACCACGAGGCCTCCGAGCGCCGCGGTGCGGGCGCGGCGCGCACGCTGGCGGTGGCGGCCACGGCGCACGACGTCGTCCCACCCGCCGGGGCCGGCGGGGCCGCCGGCCGCGGCGCGGAGCAGGTCACGGAGCTCGGTGTCGGTGGTGGAGCTTCCGGTCATCGGTGGTCCTCCAGCTCGATGGCGAGGGTGGTCATGGCGCGGTGGAGGTGGCTCTTCACGGAGCCCTCGGCCACCCCGAGGGACCGGGCGATCTCCGGCACGGTCAGGTCGGCGTAGAAGCGCAGCACGACGCACTCGCGCTGCCGCCGCGGCAGCTGGTCGAGCTGCTTCACGACGGCCTGGTCGCGCTCCTTGCGCACGACCCCGTGGTCGGCGGACTCGGCGTCGGCGCCGACCTCGGGCCGATGCGCTCGGGACGTCCGCAGCCGGCGGAGCCGTCCCCGGCTGAGGTTCACCACCGTCCGCCGCACGTAGGGAAGGGGGTCGTCGCCCCGCACCCGGCCGAGGTTGGCCCAGGTGCGCGCGAACGCCTCCTGCACCACCTCCTCAGCGTCCTCCCGCCGGTCGACGAGGAGGCGGGCCAGCCCCACGAGGCGCGTGAACTCCACCTCGTAGACCCGTCGGAGGGTGTCCTCCGCCCGCGCTCCCAGCTCGATCCGGGCCTCGACCATGCTCGTGGCGGTTGCTCCCATCACCCCGTCCAGACGCGTGGGGCGACGGATCGTTTACACGAAGATCAGCCCGCGGCTGCTGAACCGGCGTAGGGCGACGGGTCGCCGTCGGCCGGGATCAGCGGGACCGACCAGCTGTTGTTCGTGGCCAGCGACTCGGCGACGCTGCGCCACTGCTCGGGGTCCCAGCCCTCCGCGGCCGCCGCCACCGTGCGATCGCCGCGGATGTGCAGGAAGGCCGGCAGCTCGTTGAGCCCCATGGCGCGCACGGCGGCGCGGTCGGGGTCGGCGAAGGTCAGCACCCGGTCGGCCCACGGACCGAGGAACTGGCGGGCCTCGGCGGGCGTTGCGGTGACGATGAAGGCCACCCGGCAGTCGGCCTCACGGAAGTGGAGGAGCACCCGTCCGGCGGTGTCGAGCAGCCACGAGCTCTCGTTCGTGAAGGGGTCGAGCACGACGGTGGCCAGCTGGAACGTGGTGAGCCAGTCGGCGATCGTGCCGGCGTCGCCGTTGATCGGCTGGAGGAGGAGATCGGCAGGAGGGTCGGTCGCCATCGGCGAGCGAACCTAGCGCGCGGTACCTTCCCGGCCATGATCCTGGCTGACTACGGCGATTCCCTGTACAAGGTCCTGTTCCTCGGGCACATCATCTCGCTGATCGTGGCGTTCGCCCCGGCCGTGATCAACCCGATCATGATGGCGAAGCTGAAGGCGCAGGGTGACCACGCCACGCTCCCGAAGGTCGCAGGCATCGCGGCGAGCAACGGTCGCCAGATCCACTTCCCCGCGCTGATCGCGCTCGGCGCGTTCGGCCTCGCCATGGTGCTGTGGTCCGATCCCGCCTTCGGCTTCGACCAGGCGTGGGTGTCCCTCGCCTTCCTCAACTGGATCGCGATCACCGGCCTGGTGTCGGCGGTGATGCTCCCCGGCGAGCGCAAGATGTCCGAGGGAGACCTGTCGGTGGAGAAGCGGGTGGAGACCTGCGGGCAGATCATCACCGTCCTCACCCTCGTGATGCTCTACCTGATGATCTGGAAGCCAGGCCTGTGAACGAGGCGCCTTGAGCGACGCCGAGGAGCTGGTCCGCCCGCTGTCGGGGGCGGACTGGTGGAACGTGGCCGCCTCTGGCGAGGTGGCAGCGTTCCGGGTCAGCGACGGCCCCAGCGGCGTGCGCGGCCAGCGGTTTGCGGGTGGTCCGCCCTCGGTCTCGTTCCCGTGCGGGGCGGCGCTGGGCGCCACCTGGGACGTCGACCTCGTGGCCCGGGTGGGCGCGGCCCTCGCCGAGGAGGCGCGTGCCAAGGGCGCCCACGTCGTGCTCGGACCCACCGTGAACCTCCAGCGCACACCGGTGGGCGGCCGCCACTTCGAGTGCTTCTCCGAGGACCCGTTGCTCAGCGCGGTGCTGGCGGCGGCGTACGTGGAGGGCCTGCAAGGTCAGGGGGTGGCGGCGTGCGTGAAGCACCTCGTCGCCAACGACCAGGAGCACGATCGCCTCGAGGTCTCCTGTGAGCCCGACGAGCGCACCCTGCGCGAGGTGTCGCTGCTGCCGTTCGAGCACGCGCTGCGGGGCGCCGGGGCGTGGTCGACGATGGCTGCCTACAACCGCCTCCACGGCACGCACTGCTCCGAGCACGAGCGCTTGCTCACCACGATCCTGCGTGACGAGTGGGCGTGGGACGGCGTCGTCATCTCCGACTGGTTCGCCGTGCACGCCACGGTGGAGCCCGCGCTGGCGGGGCTCGACCTCGAGATGCCGGGCCCCGCGCTGCACTGGGGCGCCGCCCTGGCCGCCGCCGTCGACGCCGGCGACGTCCCCGTCGAGGTCGTGGAGGCCAAGCGCTCGCGCCTCGCTCGGCTCGGCTCGCGCACCGGAGCCGACCAGCGGACGGCGGTGGACGACCAGCCCGGCGGGTCGGCGAGCGCTGTCGCCATCGCACGGGAGGCGGCCGTCTCGGCGTTCGTGCTGCTCCGCAACGACGGTGTCCTCCCGCTGCCGACCGGCCTGCGGAGCGTCGCCGTGGTGGGGCCGAACGCCGATCGAGAGGTGATCCAGGGCGGTGGGAGCGCGCGCGTCACCCCGACCGACGTGGCCACCGTGGCCGATGGGCTGCGCGAGCGGCTCGGCCCCTCGGTCGCCGTCGAACCCGGACCGAGCGCCAGCCGCGGCACGCCGGCCCTGGACGGGGCCGACCTCGAGCGCGCCGACGGGACCCGTGGCGTCGACGTCGAGATCCTCGGCGGCGATGACGAGGTGCGCGCCCGGCTGCGACCGCGCGACTTCCGTGTGATGTTCCTCGACGATCCGGGAGCGACCGCCACGAGCTGGTCGGCGCGGGCGTCCGCCTCGTACCGGCCACGGGTGACCGGTCTCCACCGCTTCAAGGTCAAGACGAACGGCGATGCCACGCTCACCGTCGACGGCGAGCCCATCGCCGACACCGTGGCGCTCACCGCCGGGCAGCCGGTGCGCCTCGAGCTGGTCGTGCGCCTCGAGGACCCGACCCAACGGCTGGCGGCGGAGGTGCGGTGCGCACCGCCGGAGGCGGAGGACGCGCTCGAGCGAGCGGTCGCGGCAGCGGGGGCGGCCGACGCCGCCGTCGTGGTCATCGGCCTCGACGGCGACTGGGAGACGGAGGGCCGTGACCGGGACAGCCTGGCGCTCCCCGGTCGTCAGGTGGAGCTCGTGGAGGCGGTGGTCGCCGTCCAGCCTCGTACCGCCGTGGTGGTGCTGGCCGGGTCGCCCGTCGACCTCAGCTGGTCGGGCTCAGTGCCCGCCCTTCTGTGGGGGTGGCTGCCGGGCCAGGAGGGGGGACGGGCCATCGCCGACGTGCTCCTGGGCGACGCCGAGCCCGGCGGCCGGCTGCCGTGCACGTTCCCGTGGCGGCTCGAGGACACGCCGTCGTTCCTCGATGCCGAGCCGGGTGTGCTGCGCTACCCCGAGGGCGTCTTCACCGGGCATCGCTGGTACGACGCGCGGGGGATCGAGCCTGCCTTCCCGTTCGGCTTCGGCTTGGGGTACACGACGTGGGCGCTCTCGACCCCCGTGGTGCCCGCGCCGATCGGGGCAGGAGAGGTCGCGGAGGTGCGGGTGCGGGTGGCCAACACCGGCGGACGTCACGGCAGCACCGTCGTGCAGGTGTACGTGGGGCATCCGGGAGCGGCGGCGCCGTCTCCGGTTCGCCAGCTGCGTGCCTTCGAGAAGGTCGCGCTCGACCCCGGGGGCTCACGTGAGCTCACCTTCTCGATCGGCATGCGCGATCTGGCTCGCTGGGACCAGCGAGGCGGCGAGTGGGTGGCCGATGCCGGTGAGCACCTGGTCTGGGTCGGTACCTCGTCACGAGAGGTGGGGGAGCCGGCGACGTTGGTGCTCACGGAGCGCTGGTCGGCGCCCGCCTCGGCTCCGCTCGGCGCTTAGTAGCGTCGGTCGTGGTGCACCCGATCGAGCGGCTCCGCTACGTCGCCCGGGCGTCCGGGGCGGACCAGACGCTCCTCGTCCGCGAGACCGCGCAGGCGCTGTCGGCGTTCCGTGGTGACCCGTCGGGCCTGGTGGCCGCATGCCGCCGGATCGTGGACCGCCACCCGACGTCGGCGCCGCTCTGGTGGCTCTGCGCCCGGGTCCTCACCTCGCCCGACGGTCAGCGCGAGGCCTGGGACGCGGTCGACGAGATCGAGGGCGACCGCACGGCGGGCGAGCTGGCGTTCGCCCTTCCCGAGGACGCCACGGTGTGCGTGGTCGGGTGGCCGGAGCTGGTCGGCGACGCGCTGCCGCCCCGTGGCGACGTCGAGGTCCTGGCCGTCGATTCCCTCGGGGAGGGGAGCGGCTTGGTCCGGCGGCTGGTCGGGGCGGGCATCGACGCCGTCGACGTCCCGACCTCGGGCCTCGGCGCCGCCGTGTGCTCCTCGGACGTCCTCCTCCTGGAGGCCGTGGCGGTGGGTCCCACGGGCTTCGTGGGGGTGAGCGGCTCGCTCGCCGCCGCCACCGTGGCCCGCCACGCCGAGGTGCCGGTGTGGCTGGCCGCGGGCGTCGGTCGTCTCCTCCCGGCCCGCATGTGGGACGCGCTCACCGACCGGCGGGCGACCCATGCCGCCGACCCCTGGGACCTCGACGAGGAGGTCGTGCCGCTCCTGCTGGTGGACGAGGTCTGCGGGCCCGCCGGCCTCACCACCGTCGAGGAGGCGCTCCGCCGCACCGACTGCCCCGTCGCACCCGAGCTCTTCGACGGCGGGAACGCGCCGGGCACGTATCGCCAGTAGCAGCCGGCTACCGGGCGTCGATGGCGGCCTGGATGGCGAGGGTGCGGCGAGCCTGCTCGACGTGGAGGTTCTCCACCATGCGGCCGTCGACGGTGACGACGCCGCGTCCGGCGCCCTCGGCCTCTTCGAACGCCGCGATGATCCGACCGGCGAGCTCGACGTCGTCGGCGTTGGGCGCGAAGGCGGCGTTGCAGGGCTCGACCTGGCTCGGGTGGATGAGCGTCTTGCCGTCGAAGCCGAGGTCGCGGCCCTGCTCGCACTCCGCGAGGAAGCCAGCCTCGTCCTTGATGTCGTTGTACACGCCGTCGAGGATCACCTTGCCCGCGGCTCGTGCCGCGAGCAGGCAGAGGCCGAGGCCGGGCAGCAGGGGCTGACGGCCGGGGACATGGGCGGCTTGCAGCTCCTTGGCCAGGTCGTTGGTGCCCATCACGAGCACGGCCAGGCGCTCGGAGCTCGACGCGATGTCATGGGCGTGCAGCATCGCGATCGGCGTCTCGAGCATCGCCCAGATCTTCGTGTGGTCGGGAGCGCCGCCCGCGTCGAGCGCCTTCTCGATCTGGCGGACCTCGACGGCGCTGTTGATCTTCGGCACGACGACCGCATCAGGCCCGGCCTGGGCGATCGCCGCCAGGTCGTCCTCGTGCCACTGCGTGCCGACGCCGTTGGCGCGGATCGCGATCTCGCGGCTGCCGTAGGCGCCCGAGGTGGCCGCGGCGCAGACGCGCTCCCGCGCTTCGGGCTTGGCGTCGGGTGCGACCGCGTCCTCGAGGTCGAGGATCAGGGCGTCGGCGGGGATGGTCTGCGCCTTCTCGAGGGCGCGCTCGTTGGCGCCGGGCATGTAGAGCACGCTGCGGCGCGGGCGCAGCTCGGAGGCGCCGGCCGTGCTCATCCGTCGACCGCCGCGTAGGCCTTGGCCAGCTCAGGGTCCCGCGCCGCGAGCTGGTCGGCCAGCTCCAACATCACCTTGCACTGCTTCACCGAGGCGTCGTCCTCCATCTTGCCGTTGAGCATCACGGCGCCGGTGCCGTCGCCCATGGCCGCCACGACCTCTCGGGCGTGGCGGACGTCGTCAGGATCGGGCGAGAACACGCGCTTGGCGATGTCGATCTGCACCGGGTGGAGGCTCCACGCCCCCACGCACCCGAGCAGGTAGGCGTTCCGGAACTGGTCCTCGCAGGCGACGGTGTCCTTGATGTCGCCGAAGGGCCCGTAGAAGGCGAAGATCTCATGCGCCTGGCACGCGTCCACCATGCGGGCGACGGTGTAGTGCCACAGGTCCTGCTGGTACGTGGCGCGCTCGCCGTCGATGTCGTCGCCGACCGGGTCGGCGCGCACGAGGTAGCCCGGGTGGCCCCCGCCGACGCGGGTGGTCTTCATGCGGCGGTTGGCGGCGAGGTCGGCGGGACCAAGGCTCAGCCCCTGCATGCGTGGGCTGGCGCCACAGATCTCCTCCACGTTGGACACGCCGCGGGCGGTCTCGAGGATGGCGTGGACCAGGAGCGGCTCGGTGAGCCCGGCCTTGGCCTCGAGCTGGGCGAGGAGCCGGTCGACGTAGTGGATGTCCTCCGGGCCCTCGACCTTGGGGATCATGATGACGTCGAGCTGCTCGCCGACCTCGGTGACCGCGGTGACGAGGTCGTCGTGGCACCACGGGGAGTCGAGGCTGTTCACCCGGGTCCACAGCTGGGTGTCGGGCGTGCTCCAGGCCTTGCCCACCTCCACGAGGCCAGCGCGAGCGGCCTCCTTGTCCGAGGCGGGCACCCCGTCCTCGAGGTTGCACAGGAGGATGTCGACGGTGGGCGCGATGTCGGGGACCTTGGCCACCATCTTCGGGTTGGAGCCCGGGAAGAAGTGGATCACGCGAGAGGGCTTGAACGGGATCTCGCGCAACGGCTCGGGCGCGCCGACGGCGAGCGGGCGGAAGAAGTCCTTGGCGGATCGCATCAGGCGACTCCCTCGGCGAGGCGGCGGGCGATGACCTTGAGGCAGAGCGTCTCGTCGGCGCCCTCGAAGATGCTGAGCACGCGCGCGTCGACGAAGTAGCGGCTCACGTCGTACTCCTCGGCGTAGCCCATGCCGCCGTGGATCTGCATCGCCTCCCGGGTGACCCACTCGGCGGCCTTGCACACGTACGCCTTCACCATGGCCGCCTCGAGGGCGCCCTCGCCCTTGGCCATGAGGCGGGCGACCGCGTAGCTCGCCTGCCGCGACGCCTGGATGGTGACCGCCATGCGCGCCAGCTTCACCTGCGTGAGCTGGAGGTCGGCGATCGGCTTGCCGAAGACCGTGCGGTCGAGGGCGTACTGGCGGGCCGCCTCGTAGGCGGCCTGCATCACGCCGACCGCCCGCGCCGCGGTCTGCAGACGGCCGTTCTCGAAGCCGGCCATCTGGAGGTAGAAGCCCTTGCCGAGACCGTCCTCGCCGCCGACGAGGTTGGCCCCATCGACGAACCACGAGTCGAACGCGATCTCGTAGGAGTGCATGCCGCGGTAGCCGATCGTGTCGATCGGTCGGCCCTCCATCTTCCCGCCGCCCTCCTGGGTGAGCTCGAAGCCGTGGCCGTCGCCGCGGTCCTTCGGGACGACGAACATCGACAGCCCGCGGTGGGCGGCGCTGCGGTCGGGATCGGTGCGCGCCAGCAGCATGAGCACGTCGGCGCGCGCCCCGAACGTGCACCAGGTCTTCACGCCGTTGATGAGCCACCCGCCGTCGGTCGGCGTGGCGGTGACCTTGAGCCCGGCGACGTCGCTGCCGTAGTCGGGCTCGGTGACCGCCACCGCGTTCATCACCTCGGCGGTGGCGAGCTTCGGGAGCCACTCGTGCTTCTGGTCCTCGGTGCCGCCCTTCACGAGGGCACGCGTGAGGATCTCAGGGCGGGTGATCAGGCTGCCGCCGGCGCCGAGGCTGCCACGGCTGAGCTCTTCGGTGGCGACGACCATGCCGATGTACTCGGACTCGCCGCCGCTGCCGTAGCCGCCGTACTCCTCCGGGATGGAGAGGCCGAAGGCGCCCATCTCCGCGAGGCCGCTGATGATGTCCTCGGGGATGTCCTCGTTGTGCCGGTGCACGTGCTCGGCGATCGGCTTCAACTTCTCGTCAGCGAAGCGACGGAAGGTGTCCTGCACCAGCTCGAAGTCGGCATCGAGGTGGCGGGGGCCCTCGTCACCGGCCAGCTCGGCGAGGAACGCCGGGTCGCGGTAGGTGGCGCTGAAGGGACGGGCGCCGTCGAGCGCGTCGGCGGCGACGCCCCAGGTGGCCTCCCGGCCGAACAGCCGGCTCGCCATGTCGCCCACCGCATCGGCGACGAAGGCGCAGGCGATGCGTCCCTCGAGGTCGCCCAGGGCGCCGTAGTCGAGCATCGAGCGGGCGGTCTCGACGGCGGCGGCGGCGTGGGCGAGGTCGTAGGCGAGCACCTGGTCGATGTCCGCGCCGCCGCCCGCCTTCAACGTGCGCACACCGGCGTCGACGACCTGGCGGGCGAGCTCGACGGCGTCCGCCGCAGCGGTGAGATCAGCAGCGACCATGGTGTCGGAGGTTATGAGGACCCCCCGCCGGCACGCCATCCCGCGGCATCGACGCTCCGCTGGGGAGTCGTCTACACGGGGGCAAGGAGGCGGTAGAGAGGGTTGAGCATCGCGAGCCTCCCGCGCTTCTCACCCACCATGCCCTCGGCTTCGAGCTGACGACCTAGCTCGATGCCGGCGACGGCTCGCCGGCCGAGGAAGATGATCGTGAGCCCGCCCGTGTCGTCGACCAGGGTCACCTCCAGCGAGAGGACGCCCTCAGCACCTGGCTGTAGGCGGAGGGCGTGCACTTCGCCACGCACCCGTACGCGCCGGCGCCAGGTCACGTCACCGATCGCTTCCACGGCCAGGTCGGGGTCGGTCATCCGGGGGCCTCGGTCGGCTGGTTGAGGTGGTAGGGCACGAAGGTGACGTTGGCGTGTGGGAGCGCCGACACGGCCCTGGAGATGGCTCGGGAGGTGTGGTCGTGCAGCAGCCGGTGCCACCAGTGGCGGTACTCGCGCTTGGGTAGCAGCACGGTCACTTCGGTCTCGCCACCGTGGAGCGCGTTGGCCACCACCTCCACGACGGCGCGGGTGAGGCGCCGGTCTGGGCAGTCCACCAGCTCGAGTGCGACGCGATGGAGGTCGTGGCGGATCCACTCCTCCAGGAGGGCGTTCGCCCGGTCGGGGTCGGTGGCGATGTGCACGGCCCGGAGCTCGTCGGGGGTGAGGGTGCGGGCGTACTGGATGGCGCGGGCGGTACTGCGATCGAGCTCACCGACGAGGAGCAGGACGGTGTGGCGACGGAGTATCGGCGAGTGGACGGCGGCGGTGACGTCGTGTTCGAGCTCTTGTTCCTCGGCTTCGTACTGCCGGTTGAGGCGGACGAGGACGGCGACGAGGGCGGGGACGAGGATCATGATGAACCAGGCGCCGTGGGTGAACTTCGTGATGGCGATGACGATCGTCACGACGCCGGTTGCGAGTGCACCGACGCCGTTGATCAGCAGTCCGGTGCGCCAGCCCTTCTCCTTGATCTTGAGGTGCCGGATGGACATCCCGGTCTGGCTCAGCGTGAACGAGGTGAAGACGCCGATGGCGTAGAGCGGGATCAGGTGGGTGACGTCGGCCTGGAAGACGACGACGAGGATTCCTCCGGCGATCGCGAGGGCGACGATGCCGTTGCTGAACACGAGCCGGTGGCCTCGCTTGGTGAGCTGCTTGGGCATGAAGGCGTCGTCGGCGTGGAAGCTGGCGAGGCGGGGGAAGTCGGCGAAGCTGGTGTTGGCCGCCAGAACGAGGATGAACATCGTGGCGGCCTGGACGAACAGGAACAGGCCGTGGCCGAGGAGTCCGCCCCCGAAGACGTTCTTGGCGATCTGGGCGATGACCGTTGTCTTCTCGTTGGGGACGGTCTGCATCTTCATGGCGAGCCACGAGGTCCCGATGAACATCACGCCGAGGCAGGTGCCCATGACCATGAGGGTCGAGCGGGCGTGCTTCCACTCCGGCGGTTTGAAGGCGGGGACGCCGTTGGAGATCGCTTCGACACCGGTCATCGCGGCGCCGCCGGAGGCGAAGGCGTGCAGGAGGAGGAACACTGACGCAGTTCCTGTTGCGGTGAGGGCGGCGGGGTCTTCCACAGGGACGTGGTGGAGCCCGCCTCCGAACGCGGCCTTGTACACGCCGACGCCGATCATCAGGAACACCGAGAGGAGGAAGGCGTACGTGGGGAGGGCGAAGAGCTTCCCCGACTCCTTGACGCCGCGCAGGTTGCCCCAGGCGATGACCGCGATGAACGACAGGGCCAGGGGTACCCGGTAGGGATGCGTCGCCGGGAAGGCGGAGTAGAGGGCGGCGACCCCTGCGGAGACCGAGACGGCGACGGTGAGGATGTAGTCGGTAAGGAGCGCGACGCCGGCAACCTGGGCCGGCATGAGGCCGAGGTTGTCCTTGGTGACGATGTAGGCGCCTCCTGCGGAGGGGTATGCCTTGATCGTCTGTCGGTAGCTGAACATCAGGATGACGAGCACGACGACCATGCACAGCGTGATGGGGACGACACGGCTGAACGCCATGACGCCGATCACCGGGACGAGGACACGGAGGATCTCCTCGGACGCGTAAGCGGTGGAGGACAGGGCGTCGCTGGCGAACACCGCTAGGGCGGTGGGCCGACCGAGGCGCTCGTGTGCGAGCTGGTCGTTGTGAAGGGGCTCGCCCAGGAGCTTGCGCTTGGCGCGGTAGCGCTTGCTCTCGGGGAGGACGTTGGCACTTCTCGGGGGGAGGGGGCGGAGCTGTTCGTGCTCCTGCTGCAGCGATCCGGTCGTCACCTGCTCAGGGAACCAGTCGGCGTGCTCGCGGCGCGCGAGCGCGGCGTCAAGAACCCGGTGCGAACGACAAGATCACATCAAGACCCGGCGATGAAGCGGTAGCCCATGCCCCGTTCGGTGAGGAAGTGGCGTGGGCGGGACGGGTCGGGCTCGAGCTTCTTTCGCACCTGGGCCATGTGGACCCGCAGGTAGGCGGACTCCGTGCCGTACTGCGGGCCCCACACCTCCTGGAGGAGCTGCTTCTGGCTGACGAGCCGGCCAGCGTGGCGGACCAGCACCTCGACGAGGTGCCACTCGGTGGGGGTGAGCTTCACCTCTGCGCCTTCGCGCCGGACGACCTTCCGGGTGAGGTCGATGGTGAGGGTGGGGGTCGTGACGACCGCTTCCTCCTCGGAGGGGACGTTGCGGCGCAGGGCCGCTCGCATCCGGGCGAGGAGCTCGTTCATGCCGAAGGGCTTGGTCACGTAGTCGTCCGCGCCGGCATCGAGCGCGGCCACCTTGTCGGTCTCGCCTTCGCGGACCGACAGCACGATGATCGGCACGGCTGACCATCCCCGGATGCCGGCGACGACCTCGAGGCCGTCGATGTCGGGCAGCCCGAGGTCGACGATGACCAGGTCCGGGTGCCGGTCGGCGGCCATCCGTAGAGCTTCTTCGCCGGTGGGGGCGAGGTCGACCTCCATGTCGCGAGCGCGCAGGTTCGTCGCCAGGGCCCGCAGGATCTGGGGTTCGTCGTCGACGACGAGGACGCGGGTCATGCGTTGGCGACCTCCGACTCCTGCACCGCTGGGAGCCCGATCACCATGGTGATCCCCCCGCCGGGTGTGTCGTCGATGGTGAGCTCGCCTCCCATCGCCTCGACGAAGCCCTTGGCGACGGCCAGGCCGAGGCCCACCCCGCTCGTGGAGGTGTCGCCCATGCGCTGGAAGGGCTCGAACAGGCGGGCACGCTCGGCTACGGGGATGCCAGGACCTTGGTCGATGACCCGGAGGTCGATCCGTCCTCCGACCTCACCGGCCTCGATGCGGACGGGTCGGAGCGGTCCCGATGCGGCGATCGCGTTCGACGCGAGGTTGGCGACTGCACGCTCGAGCAACGCCGGATCGGCGGAGACCCGCGGGAGTGTCTCATCGAGGGCGATGACGACCGACGTGGTCGAGCCGCTGAGGCTGGCGAGGGCGGCTGGAACCACCTCCTCGTAGCCGACCGGCCGAGTCTGGAAGCGCAGCGAGCCGCTCTGGATGCGGCTCATGTCCAGGAGGTCGGTGACGAGGCTGTCGAGGCGGTCGCTCTCCTCGTCGATGGTGACGAGGAACTCTCGGATCGCCTCCTCGCTCCAGTCGACGTCCTGCTGCAGCAGGCTCGTGACGCTGGCCTTGATCGACGAGAGCGGGGTGCGCAGGTCGTGCGAGACGGCCCGGAGCAGGGCCACCCGGAGCTCGTCGGCCTGGGCGCGGACCTGCGCATCCGCCGCCGCCTCCCGCGTCGCAGCGCGCTCGGCCGCCTGCGCGTCCCGCAGCGCCTCGACCTCGGCCTGGTGGCTGACGACCTCCGCCGCCCGCGCCGCGCTCTGCAGCACGAGGTAGCTGACCGTCGCGCCGACGACGAGGAACACGGCGAGGGCCAGGGCGTTCTCGCCCTCGGCGATCGTGAAGCGGTAGTAGGGCGGCGTGAAGAACCAGTTGGCGCAGAGCGATCCCCCGAT
>JBJMHD010000135.1:0-2556 GCA_045807565.1 Acidimicrobiales bacterium
CTCGCCGACCTCCTCACGATGCGGCAGGAGTGGGGGAGCCTGGCCGGCAAGACGGTCGCCTGGATCGGCGATTTCAACAACGTCGCCCGCAGCCTGTCGCTCGGCCTCGCCCGCTGCGGCATGCAGCTGCGGACCGCCAGCCCGAGCGGGTACGGCCCCTCCGACGAGGACCTCGATCGAATGGCGGCGGCCGGCATGGTCGGGTCGCCGACCGTCACCGATCGGCCCCTCGAGGCCGTCGAAGGCGCCGACGCGGTGCACACCGACATCTGGGCCTCCATGGGGCAGGAGGACCAAGCCACCGAGCGCCACCGCGCCTTCGAGGGCTTCCAGGTCGACGACCGGGTGATGGCCGCGGCGCCCAGCCACGCCGTGTTCATGCACTGCCTGCCGGCCCACCGGGGCGAGGAGATCGCGGCGTCCGTCGTCGACGGTCCCCAGAGCCGGGTGTTCCCGCAGGCGCACAACCGCCTCCACGCCTTCCGCGGCCTCCTCCGCTTCCTGTTGGGGGACCGGTCATGACCAAGACCCAGCGGCAGCACCGCATCGCCAAGCTCTTGGCCGAGCAGGCCGTCACCAGCCAGACCCACCTGGTGGAGCTGCTCAGCGCCGAGGGCATCGCCGCCACCCAGGCGACGGTGTCTCGCGACCTCGAGGACCTCGGCGCCATCAAGGTGCGGGGCGCCGGCGGCGATGCCGTCTACGCCATCCCCGAGCTCCCCACCGAGCAGCGGGCGCCCGAGGACCACCTCCGTCGCGTGTTCGGCGACTGGGTGGTGGAGGTCGGGCACTCGGCGAACCTCGTCGTGCTGCGCACCCCTCCGGGGTCGGCCCACGTCGTTGGTTCGGCCCTCGACCGCTCCGGCCTGCCCGAGGTGCTCGGCACCGTGGCCGGGGATGACACCCTCATCGTCGTCGTCACCGAGGAAGCCGGTGGCCAGCAGGTCGCCCAGACCCTCCGCGACCTCGCCGGACTGTCCTGAGATGTTGCCGGCTCCGGGCGTCGCGCGGCGCCCGCCTGCGGCGGCGGCTCCTGCCACGCCGGCTGGCCTTCGGCCGGCATCCGATCAGTACGCGGCTGCACCAGACCACAACGCACTAGGGAGACTTTGAAACATGGCCAAGAGAGTCGTCCTCGCCTACAGCGGCGGCCTCGACACGTCCGTCGCGGTCCGCTGGCTGATCGACAACCTCGGTGTCGAGGTGATCGCGCTCGCCGTCGACGTCGGGCAGGCCGCCGAGGACTACGAGGTGGTGAAGGAGCGGGCTCGCGCCGCCGGTGCCGTCGAGGCGCTCGTGGTCGACGCCAAGGAGGAGTACGCCGCCGACTACTGCGCCCCGGCTCTGGCCGCCAACGCGCTCTACGAGAACCGCTATCCGCTCGTGTCGGCGCTCTCCCGCCCCGTCATCGTGCGGCACCTCGTCGAAGCGGCGAGGGTGCACGGCGCCGATGCCGTGGCCCACGGCTGCACCGGCAAGGGCAACGACCAGGTGCGCTTCGAGGTGTCGACCCGCGCCCTCAACCCCGACCTCGAGGTGATCGCGCCGGTGCGCTCGTGGGGGATGACCCGTGAGGACAGCATCCACTACGCCTACGACCACGACATCCCGATCGTGGCGACGAAGGAGAAGGTGTACTCGATCGACGACAACATCTGGGGCCGGGCGATCGAGTGCGGCGAGATGGAGGACCCCTGGAACGTCCCGCCGCCGGGCGTGTGGCTGCTCACCAAGCCCACCGCCACCGAACCGGTCGACGTCGTCGTCGGGTTCGAGGCGGGCGTGCCCACGAGCCTCGACGGTGAGTCGCTCAGCGTGCTCGGGGTCGTCCAGCGACTGAACGACCTCGTGGGCTCCTACGGCTGGGGACGCATCGACATGGTCGAGAACCGCCGCGTCGGCATCAAGAGCCGGGAGACCTACGAGTGCCCGGCGAGCCTCGCCCTGATCCTGGCCCACCGCGACCTGGAGGGGATCTGCCTCGAGCGCGACCTGCAACGGGAGAAGGCCCGCCTCGAGCCGCGGTATGCCGAGCTGATCTACGACGGGCTCTGGTTCAGCCCGCTGAAGCAGGCGCTCGACGCGTTCATCGCCGAGAGCCAGCGGCACGTCACCGGGGAGGTGCGCCTCCACCTCTCGCCCGGCTCGTGCGAGGTCACCGGACGGCGCAGCCCCCACAGCCTCTACGACTACGGCTTGGCCACCTACGACGCCGACGACAGCTTCCGTCACGAGGACTCGGCCGGGTTCGTGCGACTGTGGGGCCTGTCCGTCGAGACCTGGGCCGGCACGCAGGGCAACCTCGGATGACGTTGTGGCACGGGCGGTTCGAGGGAGGCCCGGCCGACGAGCTGCTCGCCTTCACCGTGAGCCTGCCGTTCGACCAGCGGCTCGCCCAGGACGACCTGGTCGGCTCGCGCGCCCACGTCCGCGGCCTGGCGCGCATCGGGATCCTCACCGATGCCGAGCGCGACGAGGTGCTCGCCGCGCTCGACGCCGTGGAGGGCGAGCTGGCCGACGGATCCTTCGCCTTCGTCCCGTCCGACGAGGACATCC
>JBJMHD010000136.1:0-10251 GCA_045807565.1 Acidimicrobiales bacterium
GGGGTGCGCGGCCTGGGCGATGATCTCGGCCGCCTCGTTCACCTCGAACAGGCCCAGGTCCGACGGCCCCGAGATGTTGAGGAGGATGCCGCGGGCGCCCTCGATGCTCGCCTCGAGCAGGGGGCTCGAGATCGCCGACCGGGCCGCGGTGACCGCCCGGCCGTCGCCCGACGCGTATCCGATGCCCATGAGCGCAGAGCCCGCGTTCGTCATGATCATCTTGACGTCGGCGAAGTCGGTGTTGATGAGCCCGGGCGTGGTGATGAGGTCGGTGATGCCCTGCACGCCTTGGAGGAGCACCTCGTCGGCCATCTTGAAGGCGTTCAGCATCGACGTCTTGTCGTTCGACACGGTGATCAACCGGTCGTTCGGGATGACGATGAGGGTGTCGACCTTCTCCTTCAGGCGCTGGATGTCCTGCTCAGCCTGCACCGAGCGGCGGCGGCCCTCGAAGGCGAACGGGCGGGTGACGACGCCGATGGTGAGGGCGCCCAGGCTCTTGGCCATCTCGGCCACCACCGGGGCGCCGCCGGTGCCGGTGCCACCGCCCTTGCCCGCGGTGATGAACACCATGTCGGCGCCCTTCAGCACCTCTTCGATCTCCTCGCGGTGCTCCTCGGCGGCCTGCCGCCCGACCTCCGGGTCGGAGCCGGCGCCGAGGCCGCGGGTGAGCTCGCGGCCGATGTCGAGCTTCACGTCGGCATCGCTCATCAGGAGCGCCTGCGCGTCGGTGTTGATGGCGATGAACTCCACGCCCTTCAGGCCGGCATCGATCATCCGGTTGACCGCGTTCACGCCGCCGCCGCCGATGCCCACGACCTTGATGACGGCCAGGTAGTTCTGGGGGTTGCCGACCATCGCTCTGGTTGCCTCCATCGCTGAGTTCTCCGCTAGGGGTGGTGACGCGCAGCGCCGGGCACCATGGTGGAGCCCCGATGCACTTCGTGCCCTGAAGGTCGAGGTGAGGTCGAGGTGGATCGTGACCCGTTGGGAGAAGGGAAGGCTACGAGCACCCTTCCTCCCTGGTCAACACTGGGCTTCCGGGCGAGCGGACGTCGATCGTGGCCGCGCAGGTGAGGTCCACCTGCTCGAGGACCGTCCGGAGCGCCCGGATCTTGGCCTCGAGCTGGCCGGCATCGCCGAACACCACCGAGATCCCAGGGTCGACCACCCCGGTGAGCCGCCCGTCGTCGACCGCCAGGCGGAGGCCCACGTCGAGGCTGGAGCCGAGGCTCGCCGCCACCGCCAGGGCGTCGGCGGCGTCGTCGCCGACGAAGTCACCGGGCTCCAGGCCGCTGCCCACCCCGTCGATCGCGACGAGGGACGCGGTGTGGCTGGGATCGCCGAACGCCGGCCCCAGGGCGCGGCCCTCTGCGTCCACGAGCAGGGCGTTCGCGCCCTCACCGACGACCGCGACCGGCGTCCGCTCGACCACCTCGACGGACACCGACCCGTCGATCCCCCGGTGCACCCGGGCCTCCTTGACCCAGGGGAGGTCGGCCACCGCTCGGCCGGCGGCGCCGAGGTCGACGTCGACCAGCTGGTCGCCGCGGCCGATGCCGGACGCCGCGACGACGGCGTCGGCCGGGGTCCGCGCGTTGCCGCTGACCTGGATGGCGTCGACGTCCAGGAGCGGGGTGCGAAGCGCGAGCAGGAAGCCCGCCGCCACCGCCAGCACGAGGCCGACGTCGACCAGCCGCTGGAGCCGGCGCCGGCCCATCCCGCGCTGCACGGCGATCCGACGCGCCCGCATGCGCGGGTCGATGTGCGCGGGCCGATGGAGCGCGGGGCCCGAGACCTCCATGCTCAACCCTCGACCTCAGGTCGAGGGTCGCGCCCCTCGTCGAAGCCGATGAGGCGGGTCTCGGGCACCAGCTCGATCCCCGCGTGCGCGCGGACGAGCGCGCGCACCTCGTCCATCAGCGCGAGCACGTCGGCCGCCCGTCCACCCTCGTCGGCCTGGATGAAGTTGGCGTGCTTGGTGGACACCTCGGCGGTGCCGTGGCGACGCCCCTTCCCGCCCGCCTCGTCGATCAGGCGACCGGCGGACTCGCCCGGCGGGTTCGTGAACACGGACCCGGCGTTCGGTCCGCCCGGCTGGTTGGCCCGGCGCCACGCCACGATCTCCGCGATCTCCGCGCTCCCCCGCGCCTCGTCGCCCGGAGCCAGCGCCAGGCGCGCCGCGACGACGAGGTGGTGGGGCTCGACCGACGACCGCCGGTAGCCGAGCTGGAGCGCTGCCGCGGGCACCCAACCATCCTCCCCGCTGCGCAGGTCCACGACGCGGACCCTGGCCAGGACCGCGGCCATGTCCGAGCCGTGGCCACCGGCGTTCATCCGCACGGCCCCGCCGATCGACCCCGGTACGCCCACCGCCCACTCGAACCCGGTGAGACCGGCGGCCACCGAGCGGCGGGCGACCACCGGGAGCGACGCCCCGGCCCCCGCCTCCACCTCCGTGCCGTCGACCTCGATCCCGGCGAACGCCTCGCCCAGCACGAGGGCGAGGCCCGCGAACCCGTCGTCGGCCACCAACAGGTTGCTCCCCTTGCCCACGACCAGCACCTCGACGCCGGTCGCGCGGACGGCGTCCAGCACCGCCTGCAGGCTGCGGTCATCGTCGATGCGAGCGAGCAGCGCGGCCCGGCCGCCCACCCGGTACGTGGTCAGGGCGCCGAGCGGTGCGTCGCGCTCCACGAGGTCGCCCAGGGCCTCGCCCGCTGCTGCGATGGTGGCGGCGTCGCTCACGAGCGGCGCCCCTCGAGGGCGGCGAGCAGGCGGGGCGGGACGGAGGTGAGGTCGCCGGCACCCAAGGTGAGGCAGAGGTCGCCCGGCCGCAGCACGCTCCCGAGGTACGAGACCACGTCGTCGAGGGTCGGCAGCCACGCCACGTGCTTCCAGGGGTGGGCGTCGAGCACCGCGTCCACGACGATCTTTCCGGTGACCCCGGGACGAGGGACCTCCCCGGCGGGGTAGATCCCGGTCACGGCCAGCAGGTCGGCGTCTCCGAAGCAGTCGGCGAAGGACCGACCCAGCGCTTCGGTGCGGCTGTACCGGTGCGGCTGGAAGCAGCACACCACCCGGCGCCAGCGCCCGGCGCGCGCGGCGGCCAGCGCGGCGGCGACCTCGGTCGGGAGGTGGTCGTAGCTGTCCACCAGCACGACCCCGGCCGCCTCGCCGCGCAGCTCGAACCGACGGGCCACGCCTCGGAAGGACGCGAGGGCGTCGACCGCGGCGGGGAGCCCGATCCCCAGGGTGTGGGCGAGGGCGATGGCGGCGGCGGCGTTGCGAGCGTTGTGGATCCCGGGAGCAGCGGGGACCGTGACCTCGACCTCGTCGCCGTCGTGCCGCAACCGGAACCGGACACCCGTGCCCTCGGTGGCGACCTGGGAGATCTGGTGGTCGGCGCCCGGCGTGGTGCCGTAGGTGATCGGCCGCCGGGCGTGCGGGATCAGCGCGACCGCGCCTGGGTCGTCGAGGCACAGCACCGCCGGACCGTCGAGCGACGCCACGAAGCGCTCGAAGGCCGCTCGCAGCGCTCGCTCGCCGCCCCAGTGCTCGAGGTGGTCGGGCTCGACGTTGGTGACGATGGCCGACGTCGCACCGACGGCGAGGAAGGAGCCATCGCTCTCGTCGGCCTCGGCCACGAGGGGCCCCGTGCCGCCCCACGCCGCGCTCCGGCCCAGCCCGGCCACCTCGGCGCCCACGAGGTACCCGGGCTCCTGCCCCGCCTCCGTGAGCAGCGTGGCGAGGAGCGCGGTCGTCGTGGTCTTGCCGTGGGTCCCTGCCACCGCGATGGTGGGGCGCGCCCGCCCGATGGCGCCGAGCACGGCCGAGCGGTGCCGCACCGGGATCCCCGCCGCCTCGGCGGCGACGACGTGGGGGTGATCCCTCGGGGTGGCGGTGGACACGACGACGGCGTCGGTGGCGGGGAGCGGTCCCGGATCGCCGGTGCTGATGTCGGCGCCCAGGGCGCGCAATCGGTCGAGGAACGGCGTGTCGTCCGCGGGGTCGTGGCCGGTGACGACGTGACCCATCTCGACCAGCAGCGTGGCGATCGCGCTCATCCCCGCCCCACCCACGTTGGTGATGTGGAGCCGGCGCGTCGACGCCAGGTCGAGCACGTCGTCAGCCACGGGCGTGCTCGATGGCGAGGCGGGCGATGGCGGACGCCGCGTCGGGGCGGGCCAGCCCGCGGGCCGACGCCGCCATCCGCTGGCGCCGCTGCGGATCGGACAGGATGCCGTCCACCTCGGCGACCAGGCGGGGCCCGTCGAGCTCGTCGTCGGGCACCAGCACGGCCGCCCCGCCGTCGACGAGGATCTGGGCGTTCCCGGTCTGCTGGTCGGCGGTGACGTAGGGCGAGGGCACGAGGACAGCCGGAAGCGCGGCGGCCGCCAGCTCGAAGCACGCGCTCGAGCCCGACCGGCACACCGCCACGTCGGCGGCGGCCAGGGCGAGCGGCATCCGCTCCTCGTACGGCACGAGGCGACGCTCGAGCGCGCCCTCGGGGACCGGCATCGCCGAGATGGCGTCCCAGTCGCGGCGTCCCACGACGTGGTGGAGGGTCAGGTCCCCACGAGCCGACCAGATCCGCGCCGCCTCGACGGTGGCCTCGTTGATCCGAAGCGCGCCCAGCGACCCGCCGAAGACGAGGACGAGGGAGCGGTCGGCCGCCACGCCGAAGGCGCGCTTGGCCTGAGCGCGATCCCGCTCCGGATCGAGGGAGGAGATCTCCGCTCGGATCGGGTTGCCGGTGGTGACCGCGCGCGGGAGCGGCGTGCCGGCGAAGCTGACCGCTGACGCCTTGGCGAAGCGTGCGAGGAGCCGGTTGGCGGCCCCCGGCACGAGGTTCTGCTCGGCCACCACGATCGGCACCCGGCGCAGCACCGCGGCGAGGCCCACTGCACCGCTCGCGTACCCGCCCACCGCGATCACCACCGAGGGTCGCAAGCGGCGGAGGAGCGTGAACGCCCGCACCACGCTTCGGAGCAGGTCGACGAGGGCGCCCAGGTTGGCGACGGTGAGCCGGCGCTGGAACCCGCGGAGGGGCATCAAGGTCAGCGGGTAGCCGGTCGGCGGCACGAGCCGCGCCTCGATGCCGCGCTCGGCGCCCGCGTAGTGGATCGACTCGCGCGGATGGCCCGCCGCCACCAAGGCGTCGGCGATGGCGAGGGCGGGGAGCACGTGGCCGGCGGTGCCACCGCCCGTGACGATCGCGAACGTCGAGTCGGTCACCGCGTCGCCGCGGCGGATCGACGCGCCGGCGGGGCCGCGCGCCGGCGCGGCGCGTCGGGGAGCTGCGCCTGCCGCGCCACGTTGAGGAGGAGGCCCGCCCCGATCATGCTGAACACGAGGGAGGACCCGCCGTAGCTCACGAAGGGCAAGGGAACGCCCGTGATCGGCAAGATGCCGATCACGGCGCCGATGTTGACGAACGCCTGGACGCCGAACCACACGGTGACACCGGCGGCGATCAGCATGCCGAAGCGATCCGGAGCGAGGAGGGCGGCGCGCGATCCGAGCACGCACAGAGTGACGAACAAGCCCACGACCACGAGCGCGCCGATCAGGCCGAGCTCCTCGCCGATGATGGCGAAGATGAAGTCGGTGTGGGCCTCGGGCAGGAACCCCCACTTGGCCCGGCTCTCCCCCAGGCCCGTGCCGGTGATCCCGCCCGACGCGATGCCGACGAGCGACTGCACGTTCTGGTAGCCGCCGTTCTGGTAGTCGGCCATCGGGTCGAGGAACGCCAGGACGCGAGCGCGGCGGTACGGCGCCCAGAGGGCGAGGCCCGTGGTGAGCACGGCGCCGGCTGCGGCCAGCCCGGTGAGGGGCAGGACGGGCGTGCCGGCCACCCAGAGCAGTGACAGCACGATCGCGCCCAGGAGGATCGTGGTGCCCAGGTTCGGCTGGAGCATCACGAGGCCCGCGATCCCGCCGAACACGACGATCACGGGCACGAGCGTGAGCCGGGCGTCGTCCATCCACGCCGCACGCCGGGCGAGCAGGTCGGCGACGAAGAGGAGGACGGTGAGCTTGGCCAGCTCCGATGGCTGCACCGACAGCGGGCCGTAGCCGAGCCACCGTGAGGCACCGTTCACCTCGAGGCCCACGCCGGGGACGAGCACGAAGGCCAGCAGCACCGCACTCGCCACGAGGGCCGGCTTCGCGAACGCGCGCCAACGGTGGTAGTCGATCCGGAGCATCAGCACGCAGGCCACCGTGCCCACCACGAGCCACAGCGCCTGGCGCGTGACGACGTACCACGACGATCCGTAGTCATCGAGCGCGACCACCGAGGACGCCGACAGCACCATCACGAGGCCGAGGAGGATGAGGCTGGTGATGACGGCGAGGAGGCCGGCGTAGACCTTCGAGCGCCGCGGCGGCGGCACGGGACGAGCCGTCGGGTGACGCCGCCGTGACGCCCACAGGTCGTCGTCGGGGCGCGAGCCGCGGTGCCGGCGCGTGGAGGTGCTCATCGCGCTCCCGCCAGGTGCTCCTGCACGGCGCGCGCGAAGTCGTCGCCCCGCTCGGCGTAGGACCCGTACCAGTCGAAGGACGCGCAGGCCGGGGACAACAGGACCACGTCGCCGGCGCGCGCGAGCGACGCCGCCGCGTCGACGGCCTCGTCCATCGAGGTGGCGGTGCGGACCGGCCGGAGCCCGTCGAAGGCGGCGGCGACCTCGTGGGCCGCCTCGCCGATGGCCACGACGCCCCGGATCCGCTCGGCGTCGGCGGCGAGCTCGGACAGGTCGAGGCCCTTGTTGCGCCCGCCTGCGATCAGCACCACCGACCCGAAGGCGCGCACCGCCGCACGGGTGGCGTGCGGAGCCGTGGCCTTGGAGTCGTCGTACCACCCCACCCCACCAGCCTCGCCCACCAGAGCGACGCGATGAGGGAGCCCCCGGAAGGCGAGGAGCGCGCCTCGAGCACCGGCGACGGTGGCGCCCCCGTGCACCGCCGTGGCGGCCGCCGCCAGGGCGTTGGCGACGTCGTGCGGGAACGAGCGGTGCAGCTCGTCGACCTCGGCGAGCACGTCGCCGGTGTCGAGCAGGAGGCGGTCACCGTCCAACCGGTTGTCGGCCGACGGCCCGAGACCGAAGGTGATCTGGCGGCCGGGCGCGCCCCGGAGCTCGGCGGCCACGACGTCGTCGTCAGCGTTCCCGATCGCCACCTGCTCCGGGGACTGGTCCTTCCAGATCCGTGCCTTGGCGGCGATGTACTCGGTGAGCGACCGGTGGCTGCCCACGCCCGAGGGGTCGAGGTGGTCGGGAGCGAGGTTCAACCAGGTGCCGACATCGGGCGCGAACCGGTGCGAGTGGAGCAGGCGGAACGACGACGCCTCCACCACGAACACGTCGACGGTCGGATCATCGATCGCCGCGACGAGCGGCAGCTCTGTGTTGCCGACCGCGACCGCGGTGCGGCCGCTGGCGATGAACATCGAGCGGACGAGCTCGGTGACGGTCGTCTTGCCGTCGGTGCCCGTGACGGCCACGCGCGGGCGGCTGTCCCAGCGAGCGGCCAGGTCGAACTCGGACAGCACCGGCACCTCCAGCTCGGCGGCGAGGGCGAACACCGGGTGGTGGTCAGGGACGCCGGGGCTGGGCAGCACCGCCGTCGCCCCGCTGACGAGGGTGCGCAGCGCGGGCCCGTCGGGTGCCTCGACCAGGTCCAGGCCGAGCTCCCGCGCGAGGGCGCGCCCGGCCGCTGACGGGCGGTCGTCCACAGCGACCACGGCCTCACCGTGACGCACGAGGGCGCGCACCACCGCTCGGCCGGTGATGCCGAGCCCGAGCACCAGGTGATGGGTCAATCGAGCCCGCCGATGCCGACGAAGTCGGCGTAGAACAGCCCCAGGGCGATGGCGGCGCACGCCCCGGCGAGCAACCAGAACCGCACGAGGATCGTGGTCTCCGGCCACCCACCCAGCTCGAAGTGGTGGTGGATGGGGGCCATCCGGAAGACCCGTCGCTTGAAGAGCCGGAAGCTCGTCACCTGCAGCACGACGGACACGACCTCGACCACGTAGAGCGCGCCGATGATGCCGAAGAGCAGCTGGACGTTGAGCGTCAGCGCGATGCACGCCAGCCCGGCGCCGATCGCGAGGGACCCCGTGTCGCCCATGAAGATGCGGGCGGGTGCGGCGTTCCACCACAGGAACCCCGCGCACGCGCCGACCATCGCCGCGCCGCACACGGCGAGGTCGAGGGCATGGTTCACGTGGTACACGTCGGGATGGCGGAACGCCCAGAACCCGATCGCCATCAACGTGGAGAAGGCGAGCGTGGCCGAGCCGGCCGCGAGCCCGTCGAGGCCGTCGCTGAAGTTCACCCCGTTGGTCGTCGCGTAGATCAGCAGCACCGCCCACGCGCACCAGCCGACGTTGGTGAGCTCGATGCCCGGCGAGTTGTACCGCGTGAAGCTCAGGCTGGTCTCGACGTCGGTCCACAGCACGGTCGCGACGGCGAAGGCGACCGCCGCGAGCAGCAACCCCACCGTCTTCGCGGTCTTCGACAGGCCGGCGTTGCGCTCGTTGCTGACCTTGATCCAGTCGTCGACCAGGCCCACGGTGCCGGCGGCGACGATCGCCCCCATCACGAGCAGGCCGGTGTAGGTGAACGGCACCCTGTCGCGCACGTGGGCAGCCAGGTAGCCGACGACGGCGGCGCCGACGATGGCGATGCCGCCCATCGTGGGGGTCCCTGCCTTCACGGTGTGGCCCTCGGGCACGTCCTCGTGGATCGGCTGTCCGACGCGGCGCGCGATCAGGACGTTGATCAGGGCCTTGGTGCCGAAGATGGCGGTGCCACCGGCCAGGCACGCGGCGATGAGGAGGGCTACCACCGGCCGGATCCTCGCAGGGCCCGGAGGGCCTCGCGCGCCACCAGCCGGTCATCGTGCTCGATCGTGCGGTCCCCCACGATCTGCGTGGCCTCATGGCCCTTGCCTGCGATCACCACCACGTCGCCCGCCTCGGCCTCCCCCACCGCCTGGTCGATGGCCCGCCTCCGGTCGGGCTCCACGGCCACATCGGCTCCGGCGGGAACCCCGGCGCGCATGGCGTCGATGATGTCGAGCGGGTCCTCGCTCCTGGGGTTGTCCGAGGTGAGGATCACTCGATCGGCGAGCCGCCCGGCCACCTCGCCCATCTCGGGCCGCTTGCTCGGGTCGCGGTCGCCACCAGCGCCGACCACGACGATCACGCGGCCCCCGGCCGCGGTGCCGCGAGCGGCGGCGAGCGCGCCCTCGAGCGCGCCGGGCTTGTGGGCGTAGTCGACCAGCACCGCGAACGGCTGTCCCTCGTCCACCGGCTCGAAGCGTCCAGGCACGGGTGGCGCCTGCGCCAGGCCCGCGGCGATGGTCGCCTCGGGGATGCCGAGACGAGCGGCGGCCGTAGCGGCCGCCAGCGCGTTGCTCACGTTGAAGCGCCCACCGAGCGCCAGCACCACCTCCTGGCCCCGCCACGTGAACCGGCACGATGTCGCCCCCACGACGAGGTCGCGTGCATCCTCGAGCGCGAAGCCCTCAGTCGGCACGGTGTCCCGACGCGCCAGCTCGGCGCCGTGGGCGTCGTCGAGGTTCACGACAGCACCGTCGCTGTAGCGCGCCGTGAACAGCGCCGCCTTGGCCTCGAAGTAGTCGTCGAGGTCGCGGTGGAAGTCCAGGTGGTCGTGGCTGAGGTTCGTGAACACCGCGACCGCGAACCGCGTGGCGGCGACCCTCTCCATGGCCAGGGCGTGCGAGGACACCTCCATCGCCACGACACTGACGCCGCGCTCCAGCATCACCGCGAACAGCGCCTGCAGATCGGGCGCCTCGGGGGTGGTCAGCGCGCTCGGTGCCACCCGACCGTCGATCCTGGTCTGCACGGTGCCGATCAGCCCGGTGCGTGATCCGTCCGCGGCCAGCGCCGCCTCCAGCAGGTAGCAGGTCGTCGTCTTGCCCGCCGTGCCGGTGATGCCGACCACGGCCAGCTGCGTGCTGGGGTCGCCGTACAGCACCTTGGCGATGCCGCCGAGCAGCAGCCGGGGAGCGTCGGCGACCAGCACGGGGACCGGGATCCGGTGACCCCGCTCGGCGAGCGCGTGGAGCGCCGCGCGTCCGTCCTGGTCGGTGAGCACCGCGACGGCACCGGCGCCGATGGCGTCGGGCGCGAAGGTCGATCCGTGGAAACGGCTGCCCGGCAGGGCGGCGAACAGGTCACCCGGTCGGACGTCCTGAGCGCGCAGCGTGATGCCGCCG
>JBJMHD010000137.1:0-18064 GCA_045807565.1 Acidimicrobiales bacterium
GCCAACGCCGGCGCGTTGTCGCCGACCTTGCGGATCTGGTCGTCCAGCTCGCTCGTGCCGGCGAGTCCACCACCGGACACCGCCTGGTACGTGCTCACCACCATGGACCGCAGGCCAGCCTCGCGGTCGAGCGGCTTCAGCACCGGCATGGCGACCATGGTCGTGCAGTTCGGGTTGGCCACGATGCCCTTGGGGATCGATCGCAGCGCCTCGACGTTCACCTCGGGGACCACGAGCGGGACGTCGGGGTCCATCCGCCAGGCGGAGGAGTTGTCGATCACCGTGGCGCCGGCCGCTGCCACGCGCGGTGCCAGCGCGCGGGAGGCGGTGGCCCCAGCCGAGAAGAGCGCGATCTCGAGTCCGTCGTACGACGCGGTGTCGGCGTCCTCCACGGTGACATCCCGACCGGCGAACGAGAGCGTGCGGCCGGCGGAGCGAGCCGAGGCGAACACCCGCAGCTCGTCGACCGGG
This sequence comes from Acidimicrobiales bacterium, assembly GCA_045807565.1. Taxonomy (GTDB): domain Bacteria; phylum Actinomycetota; class Acidimicrobiia; order Acidimicrobiales; family VFJN01; genus VFJN01. The sequence goes on from JBJMHD010000137.1 coordinate 472, forward strand.
AACGCCCGCTCCTCGAGGATCCTGAGCATGACGCCACCGACCTGACCGGTGGCGCCGAAGACACCGACGCGCATGCGCAGAGGGTACGGCCGAGCCGCGTCGGCACCCAAGGCGGTTGCAGGTGCGCGCCCGAGGGCAGTGGATCTGGTCCACTGTTGCCGAGACCTCCGGAGGTGCCGCGATGACCGCAGTGATGCGAGCCGAGCGCGACGACGCCGATGTCCCGGTGCGGGTGCCGTTCGGACGCCTCGGTCCGGCGGAGGCGGCCCGGCTCGCGGAGATCCTCGCCGTGCTGGCACGCCACGGGGTGGTGACGGTCGTGCGCACCGGCGGCTCGTTCGTGCTGCACCCCCGCCGGCAACCCCCGCGCGCCCTCGCCGTGGCGCTGCGCCGCTCCTTCATCGAGCTCGGTCCGACGTTCATCAAGCTGGGGCAGATCGTGGCGTCGAGCCCTGGGCTGTTCCCCGCTGTGGTCGCGACCGAGATGCGACGGCTGCTCGACGACGTCCCCCCTGAACCCACGCCTCGCGTGATCCGCGTCATCGAGCGGCAGCTGGGCGCGCCGCTCGGCCGGCTCTTCGCCGACTTCGAGCTGGAGCCCATCGCCGCGGCGTCGATCGCCCAGGTCCACCGCGCGCGCCTGCTCGACGGCACCGAGGTGGCCGTGAAGGTTCGACGACCGCACCTCCGCGGGAAGGTCGAGCGCGACCTCCGCCTCCTGCGGGCGCTGGCCGGCGTGCTCGAGCGCACGAGCGCGCTGGGACGCGCCGTCAACCCCACGGCCATCGTCGAGGACCTCGCCCTCACCATGCGCGAGGAGCTCGACCTCGGCCGCGAGGCCGCCGACATGGCCACCTTCGCCGCCAACCTCCGCCGCGGTGACCGGCCTCCGCCCATCGTGGTGCCGGACGCGATCCCCGGCATGGTCGGCGAGCGGGTGCTGGTGATGACCTTCGTCCAGGGCGTGTCGGTGGACGACGGCGACGCCCTGCGCGCCGCCGGCCACGACCTGAAGGGCCTGCTGCGCACCGGCATCCAGACCTGGATCGAGAGCGCCTTCGTGCACGGGCTGTTCCACGGCGACATGCACGCCGGGAACATCTTCGTCACCCCGCAGGGTGAGGTGGCCTTCCTCGACTTCGGCATCGTCGGCCGGCTCACCGCCCGGACGCGCGAGGTCCTCCTCCGCCTCCTGCCGTTGATGATCCTGGATCAGCGCGACTACGCCGCCGTGCTCCGCGCCCTGGCCGACCTCGGCGGCGTCGATCGCCCGCTCGACCTGGAGCGAGCCGTGGGCGACGTCGAGGCGCTCGTCGTACCGCTGGTGGAGCGGCCGATCGGTGAGGTCGTGTACGCCGAGGTCCTCGACGCCCTGCTGCAGGTCGCCGGCTCCCACCACATCCGGCTCCCCCGGGAGCTCGTGGCGATCGTGAGGCAGATGCTGTACTTCGAGCGCTACGCCAAGGACCTGGCGCCGGAGTACGTCATGTACGACGACCCCGCGATCGTGCAACCGCTGTTGGCTGCCCTCGCCGCCCCCGACCGCTAGAGCGCGAAGGCGGCGTGGAGCGCCTGCACGGCCTTCTCCACCTGCACCTCGCGCACGATGCAGGAGATCCGGATCGCGCTCGTCGAGATCATCTCGATGTTGATGCCCTCGGCAGCGAGGACCTCGAACGTCTTGGCCGCCACACCCGGGTTCGACTTCATGCCCGCGCCGACGAGGCTCACCCGGGCGATGCCATGGTCGCTCGTCACGCCCGTGGCCCTGATCTCGGTGGCGAGCGTCTCGGTGATGTCCTGGCTGGCGGCCAGGTCCTCGTGGGGGACGGTGAAGGAGATGTCGGTCACCCCGTGATCGGAGGTGTTCTGCACGATCATGTCGACGTTCACGTCGGCGTCCGCAAGAAGTCGGAAGAGGCGCGCGGCGATGCCCGGCTGGTCCGGGACGCCGCTCACGGTGACCTTGGCCTCGGACGTGTCGTGCACCACCGCAGAGACGATGGCCTGCTCCATGGACGGGTCCTCCTCCTCCACCCAGGTGCCCGGCTCCCAGGTGAACGCTGATCGGATGTGGAGGCGCACGCCCCAGGTGCGCGCGAACTCGACAGAGCGCATGGCGGGCTTGGGGCAGCCGCAGGCGGTCATCTCGAGCATCTCCTCGAAGCTCACCGTGGTCATGCGGTGAGCATCAGGCACGAGGCGCGGGTCGGCCGAGAACACCCCGGAGACGTCGGTGTAGAGCTCGCACGAGTCGGCCCCCAGCGCGTGGGCCAGGGCGACCGCCGTGGTGTCGGAGCCGCCGCGTCCGAGGAAGGTGACGTTGCGCTCGCTCGACACGCCCTGCGCACCGCCGACGACCGGCGTGCGCCCCTCGTGCAGCGCCGTCACCAGGCGCTCCGGTCGCAGCTCGACGATCTTGGCGTTGGTGTGGGCGCCGTCGGTGATGAAGCCGGCCTGGCTCCCGGTGAAGCTGTCGGCGGGCACGCCGACGTCGTGGAGGGCCATGCACAGGAGGGCCGTCGCCTTGCGCTCGCCGGCCGTGATGAGCATGTCCATCTCGCGGCCCGGCTGGACCTTCGACACCTCGCTCGCCAGGCGGATGAGCTCGTCGGTCTCCTTGCCCATCGCGCTGACGACCACCACGACGTCGTCACCGCGGCGCCGCGTGCGCGCCACATGGTCGGCGACCTCGCGGATGCGCTCCGGATCGGCGACCGAGGTCCCGCCGAACTTCTGGACGACGAGAGGCACGGCGGTCGACGCTACCGCCGCGCCCTCAGCCCTACGAACCCGTTGGCTCGTGCCCGTCGACGATCGCGCCCCAGGCGGACAGCTGGTCGAGGGTGGTCGCCTCGTCGGTGCGGAGCAGCGAGCAGATGGCGCGCAGGTCGTCGCGGCGGATCGAGAGGACGCGCCCGTTGTAGTCACCCCGCTCGAGGATGATGGACCGCAGGTAGCGCAGCACCGACTCCGCGGCGGGCACGGTCTGGAGCGCCAGGAGGTCGAGCACGAGCCGGTTCTGGCCGCGGCCGCCCCCGGCGAGCTCCTCCTCGCCGAGCAGCACGCCCATGGGCACGTCGTAGAACGCCGCCAGGTCGCGCAGCCGAGGCAGGCTGAGGTTCCGGAACCCTCGCTCGTAGGCGCCGACGGCCGACGCGCTCCAGCGGCCGCCGGACTCCCGCTCGACGTCGTCGAGGGACAGGCCCCGGATCCGACGTACGGAGCGGAGGCGCTGGCCCACCTCGATCGAGAAGCTCGGCTCGGGTGACCGGTCCACGTTCACCTCGTCTGCATCGCCCTGCGCCATGGCTCGCTCCCTTCTGAACGAGTAAGCGGCCGCGGATCAGGTCCGCTTGCCTGGACCTGGTCCGCCCGACAGGCCGTTCTGGATGATACGTGGCAAATGCCCTGGTCGTTCCGTATGAGCACCCACCGCGACTCGGAGACCCCGGGAGGCCGCCACTACTGTTCGCCGCCATGCCGAGCGAGAAGCGCCAGCGCCAGGACGAAGGTCGGCTCATGCGCCTCGAGGCGCAACGGGCGGCCACCCAGAAGGTCCAGCGCAAGCGCAACTTCCGTGCCCTGGCGCTGATCATCGGCGCCATCGTCCTGGTCGCGGCGGGCATCGCCCTGTTCAGCGCCGACGACGCCGACGAGGACACCAGCACCGCCGACGGCAGCAGCACCACCGCCGCGACCGGTCCGGAGAACGTGGTGCTGCCCGGCGCGGGTGCGAGCATCACCGGCAAGACGCCCTGCCCCCCCGCCGATGGGAGCGCCAAGCGGACCACGAGCTTCGAGCAGGCGCCGCCGATGTGCATCGACGCCAGCAAGACCTACACCGCGACCCTCGAGACCACCGAGGGCGACATCGTGATCGAGCTCGACGCCAAGGGCGCGCCGCAGACCGTGAACAACTTCGTGGTCCTCGCCCGGTACCACTTCTACGACAACGTGCCGTTCCACCGGATCGTCCCGGGGTTCGTCAACCAGGCAGGCGACCCCGTGGGGCCCACCCCTGGCACGGGCGGCCCCGGCTACACGATCCCGGACGAGCTCCCGGCCGACCCGGCGAGCGCGTACCCGGCCGGCACGGTCGCGATGGCCAACGCCGGTCCGGAGAGCGGCGGCAGCCAGTTCTTCCTCGTGATCGGCGACCCGAACGGCGCGCTGAGCGGCGCGGGCTCCTACAGCGTGTTCGGCAAGGTCGTCGACGGCCAAGACGTCTCCGAGGCGATCAACGCCCTCGGCGGCGAGGACGAGCTCCCGACGGCTCCGGTCGCCATCACCTCGGTCACGATCACCGAGGCGTAGCCGGGTCACGCCCGGAGCGCGGTGGCCGACGTTCGCTCCTTGCGCGGCGGCGCGAGCTGCGCCGGCAGGCTGAAGCCGAACCGGGCACCGCCACCCGGCCGTTCGTCACACCAGATGTCGCCACCCATCGCGTCGAGGCTGCGCCGCGCGATGTAGAGGCCGAGCCCCACGCCCTGCTGAGGCCGCGTGAGGTGGTCACCCAGGCGCGTGAACTTGTCGAAGATGCGCTCCCGGTCGCCCGGAGGCACCCCGGGACCCTCGTCCTCGACGGTCGTCACGACCCGGTCGCCGTCGAGGCTCGCCGTGACCTGGATGGACGACCCCTCCGGCGAGTACTTGAGGGCGTTCGACAGCAGGTTGGCGAGGATGCCGGTGGCGAGGTTGGCGTCGGCCACGACGTTCTTCACATCGCGCTCGATGGTGACGGTGATCGACCGCGTGGGGTCGTTCCGCCGGTACAGGTCCGCCTGCTCTCCGATCACGGTCGTCCAGTCGATGGCCTCGAGCGCCACCTCGAGGCCTCGCTGATCGATCGTGGTCGCCTGGAGCAGGCCGTTGACGAGGTCTTCGAGCCGCTGCTCCTCACGCAGCATCACCTCGTAGATCCGCTGCCGGTCGTCGGTCGTGAACTGGTCGTCGCGTCGCTGCAGCGTGTGCAGGAAGCCCTTGATGGGCGTGAGCGGGGTCCGCAGCTCGTGGCTCACCTGGGCGATCCAGCCGTCCTTGTCGTCCTGGATCTTCTTGCGCTCCGTCTCGTCACGGGCGACGACCACGTAGCCGCCCTCGGACAGCGGCGACCAGCTGCACGTGAGCCAGCGCTCTTCGCCCCCGGCTCCCTCGACGCGCACGAGGGCCGCCTCGGCCCGGCCGGTGCGGCCCGGGTCGGCGCCGCCGTGGCGCGGCCTGCCGTCCTCGCCGGTCGGGCGGAACACCGCGCCGACGGGGTGGCCCACCGCGTCGGTCGCAGGGATGCCGAGGATCGACGCCATGGCGGGGTTCCAGGACCGCACCGCCATGTCGAGCCCGACGGTGAAGATCCCGTCGGAGGACGACTCCAGCACGTCCTTCAGCGTGCGGCGCTCCGACTGCACGTCGGTGAAGAGCGAGAGCCGGTGGAGGGTCGACGACACCCGCTGGGCGAGGGCGTCGAGCATCGACTCCTGCTGCGCGGTGTAGGCGCGCCCGTCGGCTCGAGCGCTCACCGCGATGGAGCCGCAGGGCACACCGTCGTCGTCGAGGAGCCGCATGCGGCTGCCGTCGCCGAACACGGAGCCGGCAGCGTCGCCGGACGTCACGCGCACGGTGTCGCCGATGCCCTCGATCAGCACCACGGCCGACGGAGCGCCCAGGAGCGCGATCACGTGGTCGGCCAGCTCGCGGGCGGCGTCCTCGGTGCTCTTGGCGGCGGCCAGCGAGAGCTCGGCCTGCCGCAAGCGGTCCATCTGGTCGATCTGCAGGCCACCGCCCGCCCGCAGGCGTCGCGACATCACCACGGCGGCGATGGCCGGTACCGCCAGCACCGGGAGGAGCCGGGGCTCGAGGACCACCAGGGCGACGGCGAGCACGCCGAGTCCGGCGGCGGACGCGACCAACGGAACCTGCAGGGCTCGATCGCCCCCGCCCGCGTCGGTCCTCCGGTCCACTGTGCTCCTCGATCCGATCGGGCGACGGGCGCCCACCGCTGACATCGTCCCGGTCGCGGGTGACGTGCGTCCATGGCCTCATCGGGCCATTTGCCCCTAGCCACCGCCGGATCGGGGCCATCAGCCCCGCGGCTAGGGGAGCGCGCTGAGGTCGGCGGGCTCGCCGTCGACGAAGACCGCCACGTCACCCGCGCCCGAGGTACGCCACCCGCCCTCGGGCGAGCGGATGAGCGCCGTCCGCTCGTCGATCCCAGCGATCGGGAGCCCGGCGGGCGCGATGTGGAGGGTCCGCTTGGCCTTGTCCTCGCTCCACGTGTCGTGGTGCGGGATCACGGCGATGGGCGCGATCAGGCCGAGCCCGAGGGTGATCGCCCCGCCCCGAGGGTCGACCATCGGGTCGCACAGCACCATCCCGCCCGATCCCGAGCCGGCGAGGACCGTCCCGCCCTGCCACGCCTCGACCAGCGCATCCCACACCGGCGAGTCCTTGAGCACGGACCGCAGGTGCATCGGGCTCCCCTTCGAGAGGTAGATGAAGCGGGCGTCGCGGACGGGAGCGCTGTTCGCCTCGTCGACGGCATCGCGGCGCGTTAGCACGGGCAACGAGCGCACCTTCGCCCCCAGGTCGCCGAACCACCGCTCGGCTGCCTCCACGATGCGATCCGGGTGCTCGTAGGCCGCGGCGGTGGGGACCACGAGCACCTCGTCGCCGCCGCTGAGCTCGAGCAGCTCCCTGTCGAAGTCGCAGCCGGCGCGCCACTCGGCGCCACCGACGAGGGCGAGGGTCCCGGGCATGGCGGCACGCTACCTGCCGCCCTTTCTGGCGCCTGGTTGTTACCCGTCGGTAGCGTCGCGGCCCATGGCTGTCGCAACGCTGGGAATCGTCGGGTCGGGGATCATGGGTTCGGGCATCGCGGAGGTGGCCGCGAAGTCGGGCGTCGACGTGATCCTGCGATCGCGCCAGCGGGCCTCGGCCGATGCCATGGTGGCGTCGCTCGAGAGGTCGCTGGCGAAGCAGGTCGAGCGCGGCAAGCTCGACGAGACCGCGGCCAAGGAGATCGGCGCGCGGGTCTCCGCCACCGACGACCTCCACGCGCTCCACGACTGCGACCTGGTGCTCGAGTCGGTCGTCGAGGACCTGGCCGTCAAGAAGGAGCTGTTCACTCGGCTCGACGACATCGTGAAGCCCGAGGGGATCCTGGCCACGAACACGTCGACGTTGCCGGTGGTGGAGCTGGCCGTCGCCACCGAGCGCCCGTCGCAGGTCGTCGGCATCCACTTCTTCAACCCGGCGCCGATGATGAGCCTCGTCGAGATCGTGCGGCCGATGACCGCCTCCGACGACACCGTCGACGCCGCCAAGGCGTTCGCCACCGCCTGCGGGAAGGACGTGGTGGAGGTGAAGGACCGAGCCGGCTTCATCGTGAACGCGCTCCTCTTCCCCTACCTGAACAACGCCGTGCGGATGCTCGAGGCCGGCACGGCGAGCCGAGACGACATCGACACGGCGATGAAGGGCGGCTGCAACTTCCCGATGGGGCCGCTGGCGCTGCTCGACCTCGTCGGCCTCGACACGTCGCTCTCGATCCTCGACGCCCTCTACGAGGAGTTCAAGGATCCGAACTACGCGGCCATGCCGTTGCTCCGCCGAATGGTCGCCGCCGGGCAGCTCGGCCGGAAGTCGGGCGGCGGGTTCTTCGACTACTCGAAGCGCTAGGCGAGGTAGTAACCAGTGCAGCCATGGCTGCACTGGATCTGTTCGACGTAGCGGGGAAGCGGGCCGTCGTCACCGGCGGTGGATCCGGGATCGGCACGATGATCGCCTCGGGCTTCGTCGACGCGGGCGTGAGCGTGATCATCGCCTCCCGCAAGGAGGAGTCGCTCAAGGAGGTCGCGGCTGAGCTCTCCGAGCGGGGCGAGTGCACGTACGTGGTGGCCGACCTGTCGAACGAGGACGGGTGCCGTGCCCTCGGCGACACCGTCGCCGAACGGTGGGACAGCCTGGACGTGCTGGTGAACAACGCCGGGGCGAACTGGGGTGCGCCGCTGGCCGAGCAGGACAGCAGGTCCTGGCGCCGCGTCCTCGACGTGAACGTCGAAGGCGTGTTCCACGTGACCAAGTTCCTGCTGCCGCTCCTGCAGAAGGCGGGCACGGCCGAGGAGCCGGCGCGGGTCATCAACGTCGGTTCGGTCGACGGGATCCAGGTGCCGGGGTTCGAGACCTACGCCTACTCCGCCTCGAAGGCGGCGGTGCACCAGCTCACCCGCCACCTCGCCAAGCACCTCGCGCCCACCGTCACGGTCAACGCCATCGCCCCCGGTCCGTTCCAGTCGCGCATGATGCGCGCCACCCTCGAGGCCGCCGGCGACAACATGGCGAAGATGATGCCGCTGAAGCGCATCGGTCGACCGGAGGACATGGCCGGTGCCGCCATCTTCCTGGCGTCGCCCGCCAGCTCGTTCATGACCGGCACGATCGTGCCGGTCGACGGCGGCATCGCCACCACGAAGTAGCGCCGCGTCGCGATGCCCGTGGAGCCGCCGCCCACCCGGTGGCGGTTCCCTCCGGCCGACGTCGCCGACGAGCACGGCGTCGTGGCGGTGGGCGGCGACCTCGAGCCGGGGACGCTCCTCGCCGCCTACCGCGGCGGGCTGTTCCCGATGCCGCTCGGGGACGGCGGACCGATGGGCTGGTGGTCACCCGATCCGCGTGGTGTCCTGCCCCTCGATGCGCTCGTCGTGAGCCGCTCGCTGCGGCGGTCGCTCCGGCGCTACGAGCTCCGCGTCGACACCGCGTTCGCCGAGGTCGTGGCTGGTTGCGCGGATCCCGCGCGCCCGGGAGGTTGGATCACCGACGACATCGGGGCGGCGTACCGGGCGCTCCACGACCTGGGCTGGGCCCACAGCATCGAGGCGTGGGATGACGACGGCCTGGCGGGCGGTCTGTACGGCGTGGCCATCGGAGGGCTCTTCGCCGGCGAGTCGATGTTCGCCCGTCGCGCCGACGCGTCGAAGGTGGCGCTCGCGGGCCTGGTCGAGATCCTGGGGACCGACGGCGCGCCCGGTCGGCTCCTGGACGTGCAGTGGTCCACGGCGCACCTCGCCCGGCTCGGCGCAGTGGAGGTGCCCCGGCCGCGCTACCTGGATCGGCTCAGCCGTGCCCTCGAGCTGGAGCTGCCGCCGAGGTGGGCCTGACGGGGATGCTCAGTGGCCGTGCCCGGAGCTGCCGTGGCCCTTGCCCGGGTGCTCGGAACCGGCGTCCTCCTGCTCGGCACCGATGCCGTCGGCACCGTCGCCCTCGTCGTCGCCCGCCTCGACGGACTCGTCGTCCGACTCGTCCTCACCGTGGTCGCCCTTGGCCTTCTTGCCGACGTCGCTCTGGGCCACCGCTCGCACGCACGCGCCGTGGTCGGGCCCGGGCGGGCAGTCGTGGGCGGCCTGGGACACGGCCGCGCCGTGGTTCTCCACGGTGGCGTCGTCGGGCGCGGCACCGTCGTCGGTGCTCTCCTCCGCTGCACTGCCATCGGTGTCCTCGGACACGGCCCCGTCATCGGTCCCGTCATCCGTGCTGCCGTCGGTGTCGGTCGCCGGCTCCGCGCAGTCGTCGTCCGCGGTACCGGCATCGGTGGCGGCCCCGTCCGTCGTCGCCTCGTCGACGGTGGCGTCGGAGCCGTCGTCGGTCCCGTCGGTGGCCCCGCTGTCGACCGCCCCGGTGTCCGCGCTGCCGTCGGACGCGGCACCATCGTCAGCGGTGGCGCCGTCTGCCGTCCCGGGGTCGGGGCAGGTCACCTCCGGTTCCCCAGAGGTCGGACCCTCGCCCTCGAGGGCAGCGGAGACCCCGACGAACCCGAGGGACGCGGTGAGGCCGATCAGGGCGGTGACGACTCGACGCGAAGGCTGGCGCATGGAGCCTCATCGGCACGTTCCGCGACCGGATTGACCACTTCTCGTGAGATGCCACCCGGGATCCGCGGGCTCGCCGCGCCCGCCACGTCGGCGGCGACCCGCAGATCCCAAGGCCCTAGGGGGTCAGGCGACGGTGAGCAGGGGCAGCTCGTCGTTCGAGGTCGCCACGTGCGGGCGAGCGCCGGCGCTGCGCTGGCGCCACTCCGCGTACCAGACGCGGTCCACGGCGGCGGCGAGCCGCTCGGTGCGGTCGTGGTTGGCGTCCCAGAGCTCGTACACGGACCGTGCGATCTCCACCTCACGGGCGTCGAGCTGGCCCTGGGCCGCGGCGCGCAGCACCTCCCGCAGCGACGCGGCGTCCTCGTGGGCACCTCGGAGCCACTCGCGGGTGGCCCGGTCGGTCGCCTGCTCCGCGGTGTGGGCGGTGAGCCGCACCACCCAGGCGACCCATCGGTCCATCTCGGCGAGACCGGTTCCGGCGGTCAGCTCGGCGGGTTCGGCCATGGGTGGGTCATCGGCGCCCCCACAGCACGGGTGCGCGTCATCCTGGCGGTGCCATGACGTCCACCACCCGCGCGTGGCAGGCCTTCCGCGTGGGGGTTTGTCCCCCTCGGCAGGGGCGGGGGATCATGGCGGGGTGAGCGACGTGCACCTGGAGCCGCCGGACCGTCCGTGGATGATCCGCACGTACTCCGGGCACTCCACCGCCAAGGCGAGCAACGCGCTGTACCGCTCGAACCTGGCGAAGGGTCAGACGGGCCTGTCGATCGCCTTCGACCTGCCCACCCAGACCGGGTACGACCCCGATCACGTCCTCGCCAGGGGCGAGGTGGGCAAGGTGGGCGTGCCCGTGGCGCACCTCGGGCACATGACCGAGCTGCTCGACGGCATCCCGGTGGGCGAGATGAACACGTCGATGACCATCAACGCTCCGGCGGCGTGGCTCTTCGGCCTCTACGTGGCCAACGCCGAGCGGCAGGGCGTGGCGAGCAAGGACCTCCGCGGCACCACGCAGAACGACATCGTGAAGGAGTACCTGTCCCGCGGCACGTACATCTTCCCGCCGCTGCCGTCGCGCCGCCTGATCGTGGACATGATCGCCTTCTGCGCGGAGTGGGTCCCCCTGTGGAACCCGATGAACGTCTGCAGCTACCACCTGCAGGAGGCGGGCGCGACCCCCGTCCAGGAGCTGGCGTACTCGCTGGCCACGGCGATCGGCGTGCTCGACGCCGTCAAGGAGTCCGGCCAGGTCGACGAGGACCGCTTCCCGCAGGTCTTCGCCTCGATCAGCTTCTTCGTGAACAGCGGCATCCGGTTCGTCGAGGAGACCGCGAAGATGCGCGCCTTCACGCAGCTGTGGGATCGGATCGGGCTCGAGCGCTACGGCGTCACGGACCCGAAGGCGCGGCGGTTCCGCTACGGCGTGCAGGTGAACAGCCTCGGGCTCACCGAGGCCCAGCCGGAGAACAACGTGCAGCGCATCGTGCTCGAGATGCTGGGCGTGACGCTGTCGCGCGGTGCGCGGGCGCGCTCGATCCAGCTGCCGGCGTGGAACGAGGCCCTCGGGCTTCCCCGTCCGTGGGACCAGCAGTGGGCGCTGCGGATGCAGCAGGTGCTGGCCTTCGAGACCGACCTCCTCGAGTACCCCGACCTCTTCGAGGGATCGACGGTGATGGAGAGGCTCACGACCGAGCTCGCCGAGGGTGCGCAGGCCGAGCTCGACGACGTGCTCGCCCTCGGCGGCGCCTTCGAGGCGATCGAGGAGCTGAAGGGCCGCCTCGTCGCGAGCCATGCCGAGCGCATGCGCAAGATCGAGTCGGGCGACCTCACGGTCGTGGGCGTGAACCGGTTCACGGAGGCACTGCCGTCACCGCTCGAGGGTGAGGGCTCCATCCTGAAGGTCGACCCCGCCGTCGAGGCGGAGACGATCGCGGCGCTCGAGGAGTGGCGGGCCGAGCGTGACGAGGTCGCCGTGAAGCGCTCGCTCGACGAGCTGCGTCGCGTCGCCGGCACGAGCGAGAACCTCCTGCCCGCCACCATCGACCTGGCCCACGCCGGAGGCACCACCGGCGAGTGGGCGGGGGTGCTGCGTGAGGTCTTCGGCGAGTACCGCGCACCCACGGGCGTGGCGGCGGCTGCCGGCGTCGGCGGCGGCAGCGAGGGGCTGCGCGCCATCGCCGAGCGCGTCAAGGCCCTTCCGGGCGGACCGCCCCGGCTGCTGGTGGCGAAGCCCGGGCTCGACGGCCACAGCAACGGCGCCGAGCAGATCGCGGTGGCAGCGCGCGACGCCGGCCTCGAGGTGATCTACCAGGGCATCCGGCTCACCCCCGAGCAGATCGCGGCGGTCGCGCTCGACGAGGACGTCGATGTGATCGGGCTGTCGATCCTCTCGGGCAGCCACCTCGAGCTCGTGCCGGAGGTCGTGCGCCTGTGCCGGGAGCGAGGGGTGACCGCGCCCGTCGTCGCCGGCGGCATCATCCCCGAGGACGATCGTCCGCGCCTCCTCGCCGCCGACGTGGCCGCGGTCTACACGCCGAAGGACTTCGAGCTCACGCGGATCATGGGTGAGATCGTCGACCTCGCCGTGGCCCGGCACGCCGACCGGTAACCTCGCCCCGCATGGCGGGGGCCGAAGAGTCCGACGGTGCGCTCGAGGTCGACGCCTCCCTGCTCGACCCTGCCTCCGGCCTGTTCGCGCAGCCGTTCTTCCTCGCCGCGCTGAGCTGGCGCGTCATCGCCTGCCGGCGCGTGCTGCGGCCCCTCGCCTTCGCCCAGCTCGAGGTGGTCGACGGCCTGCCCGATGGTCCGCCGGTGCCGTCGGACCCGCAGGTCGTCACGGCGATGATCCGTGCCACCCTGCGCGACTCCGACATCGCGGCGCGCTTGGGTGACGGGTCCTACGGGCTCATGCTGGAGGACACTCCCGAGGACGGCGCGGTGTGGGCGGTGGAGCGCCTGCGTCGCGCCCTCGCCACGCGCCCGGGAGGGCGCGTGCTCCGGGCCGGGGTGGCCTGCTATCCGGGCCAAGCCCTCACGCCCACCGACATCGTGCTCGCCGCCCAGGTCGCCTTCGCCAGCGCGCGTGAGTGGCCCCAGGATCGCATCGAGGTCGCGACGGTGTGAGGCTTCCTCGTCGCTCGCCTGCGGCGAGCTCCTCGGAGCATCGAGGAACGCCTGCGGCGGCTCACCTTCGGCTCAGGGGCGGCGGAGCCGCCCCTTCGCTTGCGGGGGTCTCCGGCGGAGCCTCTGCCCCCCGCACCCCCCGCCGCGCTCCCGCGCTCTCACCTTTCCCACACAGCGTCGTCCGCACCTAGCTCTCGGCCGGGCCATCGGATCTTGCCGGGGGTCTTGCTCAGGTGGGCGACGAGGCCCTGCATGGGGACGCCGTCCACCTCGACGATCGCGCCGCGCGCCGCGTAGTGCGGGTCGGCCGCGATGTCGGCCATGTCGTAGATCGGCGCCGCCGCGGCCTGGGCCTCCTGAAAGCGCGTGAGGACCTCCTCCAACGTCCGGGTCGCGCAGAACTCGGCCATGCGCGCGTCGATCTCGTCGCGTGCCGCGATCCGGCCGTTGAACGTGTGGAGGTCGGGGCGGTCGCCGAAGCCGATGAGGTCCATGACGCGCGCGGCGACCGTCTCCGCCGACGTGGACACCGCCACCCAACGGTGGTCCGAGCACTGCCACGTGCCGCGGGGGACGGAGTACGGGATCCCGGACCCGAGGCGCGGCTGGAGGTAGCCGCTGGTGAGGAAGGCACCCGGGAGCGGCCCCATGCACTGGAACAGGGTCTCGAGCAGGTTGACGTCCACCACCTGACCCTCACCCGACCAGAGGGCCACCATCGTCGCGAAGGCGCCGGCCAGCGCCGTCACCTCGTCCGTGAGCGCGATCGGCGGGAGCAGCGGACCGCCCTCCGGCTCGCCGTTGATCGACGCGAAGCCGGACATCGCCTCGGCGATGGTCGCGAACCCGGGGCGGCTGGCGTAGGGCCCGTCCTGGCCGAACCCGGTGACGCGCAGGATCACGAGCCCGGGGTTGCGCGCCAGGAGCACGTCGGGCCCGAGGCCGAGGCGCTCGAGCGTGCCCGGACGGAAGTTCTCGACCAGCACGTGGGCGTCCTCGACGAGGCGGAGGACGGTGTCCCGGCCGACGTCGGTCTTGAGGTCCACCACCGCGCATCGCTTCCCGCGCGCCACGAGCTTCCAGTAGAGCGACGTGCCGTCGGCGGGGTCGGGCACGCCCATGCCGCGGGTGCTGTCGCCGGCACCCGGTCGCTCCACCTTGAGGACGTCGGCCCCGAAGTCCGCCAGGTACCGCGCCGCGCCCGGTCCCGCGATCACCGTCGCCAGGTCGAGCACGCGGATGCCGGCCAGCGGGCCCGACGTGGTCACGCCGCGCGCATGGCGAAGCAGCGCTCGTCCAGCGCTCCGAACGCGTACTCCGCATAGAGGCCCGCGAACATCTGGCGGGTCTTCTCCGTCCACTCGAGGGCCTCGGGCGTGGAGATGCGCCGGTGGACCTGGAGCACCCCGCCCTCGAACACCCGGTACTCGGCCCAGGTGCCGGGGTAGTCCTTCACGCACGCCACCTCGATCCAGGGCCGCTCGCCCGTCGCCGGGAAGCGCCGCACCCGGTTGCGATGGGTGTGGCCGGCCGCGTAGCCGAGGATCGCCGGATGGCGCGCGACGGCGGCGATGAAGCGCTCGGAGTCGTCGGGGTGGATGCCGAAGTACGTGTCGGGCCGCTGGCTGGCTCCCGGGTTCCACACGTGGTGGTGTCCGAGCACCAGCACCGGACGGTCGGCGTCGGCGGCCAGGTCCTCCAGCCACTCCAGCTGGTCCGCGGGCATCTGCCCGCTGCTGTGACCCGGAAGGGTCGTGTCGAGCAGCGCGAGGGTGAGCCCGTCGACGTCGATCCGCTGCGGTCCCTCCGGCGCGTAGGTCTGGTGCCGGTAGGCGTCGTGGTTGCCACGGACGTGGTGCAGGCGGTCGTCGAAGGCCCCGGCGTAGAAGCGGAGGAAGTCGGCGTACTCCTCGTCGAGGCCGTCGCAGGTGAGGTCGCCCTTCACCAGCACCGCGTCGGGGTCGAGCGCGGCGATCTCCTCGATGGCGCCCCGGTTCATCAGCTCCGGGTACGGCTCCGCCCCCTCCTCCACGCTGAAGAAGGGGCCATCGGGGATCCCGTCCATGATCCCGCAGACGGTCTCGCCGAAGTGGACGTCGTTCACGGTGGCGACCGTGGCAAGGCGCTCACCGAGCCGTGGCAGGGTCCGGAGCCCGAACCCCTCGATCTCGAGGTCGGTGTCGGGTTCGAGGTCGCGGTAGGTCCGCGCCTCGTGCCCGTCGTGGATCACGACCTCGTCGTCGGCGACGGTGGTGAGCTCCGCCACGGCCCGCTCAGCCCTTGACGACGAGCGTGCTGACGAGCTTGTCGTGCCAGGTCTGCTTCTTCGGGTCCCAGAGCATCCAGAAGTACCCGAGCAGGAGCGGGATCGCCGACAGCCAGCGTGCGAAGTAGCGGCCGACACCGCGACCGGTGCCGATGCCGGGCCGCCCCGTGGTGGCGTCGACCACTCGGATGCCGCACACCTTCTTGCCGAGCGTCTGACCAGTGGCTCCGCCTTCGAGCGCCGCGTAGTACACGAGCCCGGCGAGGAGGTTGAGCAGGCTCCTTCCTCCATCCTCGACGCCGAGGATCGCCGCCACGATCGAGACCGCGATGCCGATGAGGATCCCGTCGAGCACTGCCGCCGCGAAGCGGATCCAGAACCCGGCGTAGACGCCCACGCCCACGGGCTCGTGCTGGCCGTACGGGACGTACCCCGGCGGCGGACCGCCCGTGAACGACGGTGGTGGCGGGAGGGTCCCGGGAGGCGGCGGCGGAGGCGGGGGCGGCGGAGGCGGGGGCGGCAGGTCCTCAGGGGGCGGGGGCAGGTCGCTCATGCCCCCGACGCTACGGGACGGCTCGCACCGGCGCGGTCACCACGGACGGTCGCGGCGCACGGGGATCGGCTTCGTCCACCAGCGCCCGGCGAAGCGCCAACGCGGCGGCTCCGGCTCGGTGACCGCCACGACCGCGCTCGGTCGAGCGGCGTCGAGCGCGGCGACGATCGCCGCGGCCTCCTCGTCGGTGGGCGTGGGGCTGATCTCCACTACAGCGGGACGTTGCCGTGCTTGCGCTTGGGGAGCTCCTCGCGCTTCGAGCGCAGGAGCTCCAGGCCTGCCACCAGCTTGCGTCGCGTCTCCGACGGATCGATCACGTCGTCGACGAAGCCGCGCTCGGCGGCCACGTACGGGTTGCAGAAGCGCTCGGTGTACTCGTCGACGAGCTCGGCGCGCTTCGCGATCGGGTCCTCGGCCGCGTTCAGCTCCTTGCGGTACACGATCTCGACCGCACCTTGCGGACCCATCACGGCGAGCTCGGCGCTGGGCCACGCGAAGGCCAGGTCGGCGCCGATCGACTTCGAGTTCATCACCACGTACGCGCCGCCGTAGGCCTTGCGCGTGATGATCTGGATCCGCGGCACCGTGGACTCGCAGTACGCGTACAGGAGCTTGGCGCCGTGGCGGATGATGCCGCCGTGCTCCTGGTCGACGCCCGGGAGGAACCCCGGGACGTCCACGAAGGTGATGAGCGGGATGTTGAAGGCGTCGCACGTGCGCACGAAGCGGGCGGCCTTCTCGGCGCTGTTCACGTCGAGCACTCCGGCCAGCACCATCGGCTGGTTGCCCACCACGCCGACGGGATGGCCGTCGATGCGGGCGAAGCCACAGGTGATGGACCCCGCCCAGTGCGGGAAGTACTCCACGTAGTCGCCGTCGTCGACGACCGCGGTGATCACCGTCTTCATGTCGTAGGGGATGTTCGGGCTGGCGGGCATCAGGTCGCGCAGCTCCGGGCACTCCCGATCGGGATCGTCGCTCGGCGCGACGAAGGGCGGCTCCTCGAGGTTGTTGGGCGGGAGGAACGTCAGGAGGTAGCGCACCTCCTCGAGCACGCTCTCCTCGTCGTCGCCCACGAACGTGGCCACGCCGCTCTTGGATGCGTGGGACATGGCGCCGCCCAGCTCTTCGAGCGTCACCTCCTCACCGGTGACGGTCTTCACCACGTCCGGGCCGGTGATGAACATGTGCGACTTCTCCTTCACCATGAAGATGAAGTCGGTCATGGCGGGGGAGTACACCGCGCCGCCTGCGCACGGCCCGAGGATCACGCTGATCTGCGGGATGACCCCCGACGACATGACGTTCCGGTAGAAGATGCCGCCGTAGCTGGCGAGCGAGACCGGCCCCTCCTGGATGCGAGCGCCGGCGCCGTCGTTGAGCCCGATGAGCGGCGCACCGACCTTGAGGGCGAGGTCCATGAGCTTGTGGATCTTCTCGGCGAACACCTCGCCGAGGGCACCGCCGAACACCGTGAAGTCCTGGCTGAAGATGAAGACCTTGCGACCGTGGATCGTGCCCCAGCCGGTGACCACACCGTCCGTGTACGGGCGCTCCGGGAGGCCGCTCTCGTGGGCGCGGTGGCGGGCGAGCATGTCGAGCTCGTGGAACGAGCCCGGATCGAGGAGGTACTCGATGCGCTCGCGGGCGAGCAGCTTGCCCTTGGCGTGCTGACGCTCCACCGAACGCTCGGAGCCGGCGTGGAGCGCCTGCTCCTTGCGCTTGGCCAGCTCGGTCAGGCGCTCGCTCATGGGGTGCTCGGTCACCCGGGAGAAGGTACTGCTG
>JBJMHD010000138.1:0-3011 GCA_045807565.1 Acidimicrobiales bacterium
TGGGGTGACGGCGGGGGCGCGGGTTCGGGCGGGGGCGCGGGGGCGCGGGGCGCGGGGGCGCGGGGCGCGGGGGCGCGGGGGCAGAGGCTCCGCCGGAGCCCCCGCAGGGCGAGGGGCGGCTCCGCCGACCCCGAGCGACGAGCGGTCAGCGCGAGCCGAAGGCGAGCACCCTCAGCTCCGAGGAGCTCGCCGAAGGCGAGCGACGAGGACTACCCGTCGATCGGCTCGAGGACGCTCAGGAAGAACGCCCGCAGGTGCTCCATGCGAGCGTCGAGGAAGTCGTCGTCGAGCGGATCGTGGCCGAGGACGCCGCGCCAGAACGGCGCGTCGCTGAAGAACCCGAGGATCGCGCTGGTGCCGGTGATGATCAGCTGGGCGGGGTCGTGCTTGCGGAAGCGGCCTTCGCCCATCTCGGTCTCGAAGAACCCGACGGCGCGGTCGAAGAAGGGCTTGAGGACCGTGCCGAGGTCGACGCCGAGGTGGCCTTGGCCGTCGAGGGCCTCGCGCTGCATGATCCGCACGAACGCCGGGTTGGCACGGAAGAAGTCGAAGGCCGCCGTGACGACGTGGTCGGCCTTGCTCCAGCCTTCGAGGCGGGGCACCGCCACCGCGGCCTCCACCCGCCCCACCCACTCGGAGAGGGCGGATTCGAACACCTCTCGGTAGATGGCCTCTTTGCTCGGGAAGTGGTGCAGCAGGCTCGTCTTGCGGATCCCCACGCCGGCGGCGATGTCGTTGAGGGAGGTGCCGTCGAAGCCCTGCTCGGCGAAGCACTGCTGGGCCTCGAGGAGGATCGCGTCACGAGTGGTGAGGCCGCTGTCCGAGTCCGTCACCGGGGCAGCCCGGAGGTCGTTCGCTCGCTCACTGCCCCGGAGGGTACCGGTATGGGTCGCCTGTAGGGTGGGTGGGAATGACCGCGCCCGATCTCGAGCAGCGAGCCATCAACGTGATCCGCGGTCTGGCGATGGATGCTCCGCACGCGGCGCGGTCGGGCCACCAGGGCACCGCGATGGCCCTCGCTCCGCTGGCGCACGTCCTCTGGACCCGCGTGATGCGCTACGACGCCGCCGAGCCCCACTGGCCCGACCGTGATCGCTTCGTGCTCTCCGCGGGCCACGCGTCGATCCTGCTGTACTCGATGCTCCACCTCACCGGCTACGACCTGAGCCTCGACGACCTCCGCCAGTTCCGCCAGTGGGGCTCGAAGACGCCGGGGCATCCCGAGCGCGGTCACACCGACGGCGTCGAGGTCACCACCGGTCCGCTCGGCCAGGGGCTGGGCAACGCGGTGGGGCTCGCGCTCGCCGAGCGTCAGCTGCGCGCGCGCTTCGGCGCCGACGTCGTCGACCACCGCACCTTCGCGATCGTGAGCGACGGCGACCTCTCCGAGGGTCTCAGCCATGAGGCGTCGTCGCTCGCCGGCCACCTCGGGCTCGGGCGGCTCGTGTGCGTGTACGACGACAACCACGTGTCGATCGACGGCGTCACCGAGCTCGCCCTCACCGACGACGCCGCCGAGCGGTTCCGCGCCTACGGCTGGCACGTCGAGGAGCTCGGCGAGGCGGCCGAGGACCTCGACGCCCTCGAAGGGGCGCTCGAGCGCGCCATGGCCGAGGAGGATCGGCCGTCGCTGCTCGTCCTGCGCAGCCACATCGCCTTCCCGTCCTCGAAGACCGACGACCCCGCCACCCACGGGTACGCGCTGAAGGACGACGAGATCCGCGAGGCGAAGGCGGTGATGGGGCTCCCCGACGAGGCCTTCTACGTCCCCGACGACGTGCGCGACCTCTATCGCGCGGCGGGCGAGCGCGGCGCCGAGCACCGCCAGGCCTGGGAGAAGCGGCTCGAGGCGTTCGACGGCGACCGCACCCTGCTCGACGCCACGCTGGCTGCGACCGGCCTCCCGGGCTGGGAGCAGGCCCTCCCCACGTGGGAGGCCGGCGAGAAGGTGGCCACGCGGGTCGCCAGCGGCAAGGTGCTGCAAGCGCTCGTCGACAAGGTGCCGGCGTTGCTCGCCGGCGGCGCCGACCTCACGTCCAACACCGGCACCGTCGTCAAGGACCACGGCGTCCAGTCGATCGAGGAGCCCGCCGGTCGCCAGGTGTACTTCGGCATCCGCGAGCACGCGATGGCCGCGACGATGAACGGCATGGCGCTGCACGGCGGCGTGCTGCCCGTCGGTGGCACGTTCCTCGTGTTCAGCGACTACTGCCGGCCCTCGGTCCGGCTCGCCGCGCTGTCGCGCGCCAAGGTCATCTACTCCTTCACCCACGACTCGGTCGGCGTCGGCGAGGACGGGCCCACCCACCAACCGGTGGAGCACGTCACCGCGCTCCGAGCCATCCCCGGCCTCCGCGTCTTCCGGCCGGCGGACGCCAACGAGACGGCGGAGGCGTGGCGCCTCGCCGTGGAGCACGAGGGTCCCACCGCGCTGATCCTGTCGCGCCAGGACCTCCCGGTCCTCGAGGGCACCGCCGGCGTGAGCCTCGCCCGCGGCGCGCACGTGCTGCGCCCGGCCGAGGATCCCGACGTCGTCCTGGTGGCCACCGGCAGCGAGGTGCACGTCGCCGTGGCGGCAGCCGAGCTGCTCGCCGGCGAGGGGCTGCACGCCCAGGTCACCTCCCTCCCGTGCTGGGAGCTCTTCGCCGAGCAGACCGACGAGGTGCAGGACGAGCTGCTGCCGCCCGAGGTCCCCACCCTGTCGGTGGAGGCGGGCGTGAGCCTCGGCTGGGATCGGTGGGCGGACGCGTCGGTGTCGATCGAGCGGTTCGGCGCATCGGCGCCTGGCGACCGGGTGATGGCCGAGCTCGGCATCACCCCAGAGGACGTGGCGGAGCACGCGCGGGCGCTGGTGCACGACCTGGAGGGCCTCGAGTGAGCACGCACACCCGCCTGCACGACCTGCACGACCTCGGGCAGAGCCCGTGGCTGGACAACCTCCGCCGCGGCTGGCTCACGAGCGGCGAGCTGGCGGCCTGGGTCGAGCGAGGGATCCGTGGCCTCACCTCGAA
>JBJMHD010000139.1:0-13662 GCA_045807565.1 Acidimicrobiales bacterium
AAAGCGAGAGCTGGCGGGCGATCTCCTTGTACGTGTAGCCGCGCGCGATCAGCCGCATCACCTCGCGCTCGCGGGGCGTGAGCTGCTCCAGCTGCGGGTCGGCCACGGTGGTGGGCGGGTCGCCGGAGAAGGCATCGAGCACGAACCCGGCGAGGCGCGGCGAGAACACGGCGTCGCCGTCACGGACGCGCGTGATGGCCGTGGCCAGCTCGTCGGAGGAGATCGTCTTGGTGACGTATCCGCGTGCGCCGGCGCGGATCACGGCGATGACGTCCTCGGCGGCGTCGGACACGGACAGGGCCAGGAACACCACGTTGGGACGCTCCGCCTAGATCGTGTCGAGCACCGCCTTCCCCCCTCCCCCCGGGAGGTGGACGTCGAGCAGGACCACCTCGGGATCGGTGGCGCGGATGCCGTGCACGGCGGATTCGACGTCCGCCGCCTCGCCCAGCACCTCGACGGCGTCGCCCAGCTCGGCCCGCACACCCGACCGGAACATCTGGTGGTCGTCGACCAGGAACACCGTGGGCCGGCTCATGGCAGCGGCACCTCCAGCACGACCTCGGTGCCCTCACCCGGCGCGGTGTGGATCTCGGCCTTCCCGCCGTGGCGGGCCATCCGTCCGACGATCGACTGGCGCACCCCGACGCGGCCCGGCTCCACCTCCTCGAGCTCGAAGCCCCGGCCTCGATCGCGCACGTAGGCGGTGACCCGCTGCGCCTCGACCTCGACGTACACGCTGACCTCCGGCACCTCGGCGTGGCGTGCCGCGTTGTGCGCGGCTTCGCGCACGGCGGCGACGAGGGCGTCGACCCTGCCGTCCACCGGGCAGTCGCCGACGAGCACGAGGTCCACCTCGATGTCGTAGCGGTCCTCCACGTCGGTGACCACCCGCTCGAGGGCGGTGGTGATGGTGGCCCCCGCACCGTCGTCCTCGGGCGCCCGCTCGTCGAAGAGCCACGCTCGGAGCTCGCGCTCCTGGCGCCGCGCCAGCGTGCGAGCGCGTCCGGGGGCCTCGGCGCGCTGGATGAGCGCGAGGGTCTGCAGCACGGAGTCGTGCAGGTGGGCCGCGATCTCGGACCGCTCCTCTGAGCGGATGCGCTCGCGCCGCTCGGTGGCGAGGTCGCGCCAGAGGCGCAGGATCCACGGACCGAGCAGGAGGAACACGCCCAGGCCGGTGGCCACCACGACCAGGCCGACGGCGCCGATGGTCGAGAGCACTCCGCCGGATGCGAAGAGCGCACCCAGGCCGACGACGAGCAGCACGCCCCCGGTGGCCGCCCGCCAGAGGAGGCCGCGGGTGCGGTCCTCCTCGTCGGTGTGCGACCACACCAGCCCGAACCCGACGGCCGACAGCACCACCGCCCACACCACGCCCGGGGGGAAGGCGAGGCCGGCCCGGCCGAAGAGGAGCACGATGCCCAGGGTGAGGATGCCGAGCCCGATCGTGCGCTCGGCCGTCGGCGGCCGGCCGGTGGGGGCTGGTGCGTTCGGGTCCTCGTCGGGGAGCACGGCCCAACCCACCAGGTAGAGGACCGCTCCGATGCCGTTGGCGAAGGTGAGCACGACCAGGGCGAGGCGCAGCGCGGTGGGATCCACGCCGAGGTAGCGGCCCGTGCCGCCGGCCACGCCCGCCACCATCCGGTTGTCGCCGGCGCGCACCAGCCCCGGCGGGACTCGCAGCGCACCGTCCTCGAGGCGGAGGCGGGGGGTGGAGGGCCGTGCCATGGTCGTTCGATGATCCCACGGGCGGCCGGGACGGGGCATGGGGACCAGCACCCACCCGGCGGCGGTGGGGACGACCCAGGTCAGGGTCATCCCCGATTGTGACGGGACCTCCCGCACTCGATGCTGACGCCATGGATGCCCCCTCCGACCTCGGGTCGCCCGGCCCCGCCCGCCCGCCCGGCCCCACCGACCCGAGCCCCGGGCCGCGCGGGCGGCGGCGACGGCCCGACGACGGGCCGATCGCCGGCGTGTGCGCCGGCGTCGCCGAGTACTTCGACGTCGACCCGGTGGTGGTGCGGATCGCGGCCGTGGTCCTCGCCGTGAGCGGCCCCGGCGTGATCGCCTACGTCCTGGCCTGGATCTTCGTGCCCGCCGCCCCCGGGACGGCGCGCTACGGCGAACCCCGGGCACCGATCGACACCAAGGACCGGGCGACCCAGATCTTCGGGATCGTGCTCCTCGCCCTCGGCGTCAGCGTCATCTGGGGCGACTGGTGGTCCCCGCTGCACGGCTGGCTGTTCCCGCTCGGCCTGATGGCGCTCGGCGCCTGGCTGCTCCTCCGGCCCGACCGGGAGGACGACCGAGCGGATCACCGGCTCGCCGAGCCCGTCGTCCCACCGGTGCCTCCCGCCCCTGCCACGGCCGGGTGGACGCCCGCGACCACGGCCACGCTGAGCGTCGGTGCCGAGGGGGCGCTCGACGCCGGGGCGTCCGAGGACGCCGCCGCGACCGACGTCGCGTCCGACGACGCCGATCCCGGCCTCGACGCCACCGTCGCGGAGCCGACGGACGGCGACGCCACGACGGTCCAGCCGCCCCTCGGCGCTGTCGACGGCGACTCGGGCGGGGACGGCTGGGGTGCGCCGCCGACCGCGCCGTGGGACGTGCCGCCGCCGCCTGCGCCGGACGGGCCCCCGAGCGGCGGTCCCGAGCGGCACGGCGCCGCCCGCCATCGCCACGGGCGGCTCGTCGGGCCCGGCGTCTTCGGCGTGCTGCTGATCTGGACGGGCATCGCCTGGCTGGCCGGGGTGGGCCTCACCACGGGCCTCGCCGTCGGTCTCGTGATCCTCGGGCTCGGGTTCGTGCTGGGGTCGTTCGTGGGAGGCAGCCGCTGGCTCGTCCTCCCCGCGCTGCTCGTGGCCATCGCGCTCGCCATCTCAGCGCTCGTCGACATCCCGTTGTCCGGGCCGATCGGTGAGCAGCGGTGGTCACCGGACTCGCTCGAGGAGCTGCAGGACACCTACGAGGTGAGCATGGGAGAGGGGACGTTGGACCTGACCGAGCTCGGCCTGCTCAGCAGCGACCAGACCGTGCGCGCGACGGTCGGGCTCGGGCACCTGGTGGTCCTCGTGCCAGTCGACCAGGACCTCCTCGTGGACACCGACGTCGGAGCCGGCGATGCACTGGTGTTCGGGGAGGAGCAGAACGGGCTCGGGTTCGAGACCCATGACGCCTACCACGGCACGAGCGATGGCACCCTCACCCTCGACCTCGAGGTGGGGATGGGCCAGATCGAGGTGCGCCACGCTGCCTCCGACCGGCGCGACGAACCCGTCGACCGGCCTGATCCGGTCGGGTCACCCGAGCCCACGACCCCCTCGACCCTCGGCTGACAGGACTAGGAGAGCACGGCTCGCGCGATCAGGTCCGTGCCGAAGCCGGTGAGGATGGCCAGGTACAGGAGCCCGGTGGCGGCCATGACGGCGCTGTACTGGCGCTCCTTCAGCGCCGCCCGGGTGACGCCGACGAGCACGATGGTGCTGACCGCGCACGCCACCCACATCCAGCCGAGGATGCCGTTGTAGCCATCGTCGACCTCGCCGGTCAGCACCGAGACCATGCCCACCGGCCACAGCATCACGGCCACCTCGAACGGCCACACGATCGCCACCCACCGGACGAGCTCGAGGAGCGGCGCCCGGGGCATCCCCGGCTGCACGAGGTACCAGTGGCCCAGGAGCATCGCATCGGTGATCGATCCGAGGAACGCGGCACCGACGACCACGCGGGCGACCGACAGCGCGTCCGGGTCGCCAGCGGCGACGCCCGCGGCGAGGAGACCGAGCAGACCGATCACCGGCGCGATCAGGTCGAGGGTCGGCGGGAACTCCGGGGCGTCGAGGTCGACGGCCTCGCGCTGCCGGTCGATGCCCGTCATCTCCGACACGCGAGCGCTGCGGGCCTCGACGCGCTCGCGCTCCCCCGCCACGCCGGCCGCCTTGCGACGGATCGACACCGCGAGCGCGACGCCCGCGGCGACTGCGACCCCCAAGCTGGCGGCATCGCGGACCGGGACGCTCGGGCCGTACCGCCGCCCGAGGAGCAGCGCACCCACCGCCAGCAGGCCATAGGTGCCTCGCAGCAGCCAGCCGTACCCGAGCGACACCTCTCGCCGGCGGGAGGTGACCCACAGGAACAGGAGCCCGCCGACGGCCCACTGGAGGAGGACCGTGGCGGCGTCGAGGCGGATCACAGCGTCGGGAGCGTACGGGCCGCCGCCCGTCGACAAGAAGCCGGGTTAGAGGAGCGCCAGGTCGTGGTCCACCCGGTTCAGCGGGTCGGGACCGGTGTCGGTGGCCACCACGATGTCCTCGAGCCGGAAGCCGAACCGTCCCGGCACGTAGATCCCGGGCTCGATCGAGAAGGCGTGGCCCGGCTCCAGGGGCGTGCCGTTGCCCGAGACGATGTACGGGTCCTCGTGCTCCTCGATCCCGATCCCGTGGCCGGTGCGGTGGATGAACTGCTCGCCCCACCCCGCCTCGGTGATGATCCGTCGGGCGGTGGCATCCACCTCCTCGCACGGCGTGCCCACGAGGGCGGCCGAGACCGCCGCCTGCTGGGCGTCGAGCAGCACCGCGTAGGCCTCCGCCATCTCGTCGGAGGGCTCACCGATGTGGACGCACCGGGTGATGTCCGAGCAGTAGCCGATCCCGTCCTCCCCGAGCATCGTGCCGCCGAAGTCGCAGAGCACCACCTCCCCGTCGCGGATCACGTGGTCGCCGGGCTCGTGGTGCGGGCTCGCCGCGTTGGCCCCTGCGGCGACGATGGCGAAGTTCACGCGGTGGTGGCCCTCGGCGCGCAGCCGACGACCCAGCTCGGCGGAGACCTGCGCCTCCGTGCGGCCGACCAGCTCGATGTCGCCGGCCTGCAGCTCGGCGGCCACGCGGTCGGCGGCGGCACCTGCTCGCCGGAGCGCATCGACCTCGGCGGGGTCCTTCCGCGCCCGGAGCGGGCCCATCACGTCGCTCCCTCGCGACAGGCGCACGTCGGGGAGGGCGCGCTGCAGGTCGATGACGAACCGCGCCCACGTGCGGTCGCCGATGGCGACCGCGCTCGCCGCGCCGACGAGCGCGGCGACGATGGCGATCGGGTCGTCGGTCTCGTCCCACGAGCGCAGGCCGAACACGTCCGGGCGCTCGACGACCCGAGGCGCCTCGAGTCGAGGCACCACGAGCGTCGCCGCTCCCTCAGCGGGGAGCACCAGCATCGTGAGCCGCTCGAGCGGCATCGCCTCGTAGCCGGTGAGGTACGGCAGATCGGGACCGACGGAGAGCAGGACGGCGTCCAGGCCGAGCTCCCTGAGCCGGGCCCGCGCCCGGTCGACCCGCGCCTCGAACGACATCGCGCCGACCCTACCGAGCGTCAGCCCGGGCTGACGTCCGGCCGTCAGCTGCGCCGCGCCGCTAGTCGCGACGGCGCAGGTGCTCCTCGAACCAGGCGAGGGTGCGGGACCAGGCATCGGTGGCGGCCTCGGCGTCGTAGCTCGGCCGCACGTCGCAGTGGAACCCGTGCTCCGCTCCGGCGTAGCGCACGACGTCGGCGGGCACGTCCGCCCCGTCGAGCTCCTGCCGGAGCCGCTCGACGTCCTCGACTGGGATCGAGGAGTCCTCGTCGCCGAACAGCCCGAGCCAGGGCGTCTGCAGCTCGCCGACGCGATCGATCAGCGCAGGGAACTGAGGGAACCGCGCCGTGACGATGCCCCCGCCGTAGAAGCCGACGGCCGCACCCAGCGCGAGCTCGAGCGACGCGAGGAAGGTGACCCGACCGCCCATGCAGAAGCCGACGATCCCGATGGCGCCGTCCTCGAACCCCGCGGACCGGAGGTGGTCGACGGCCGCCTGCACGTCCATCACGATCCCGGCGTCGGTGAGCCCCTCGAACAGCGGGAGCACCTGGTTGAAGTCGTCGTACGGCGCGGTGCCGCCGCCGGCACGGTGGAAGATCGCCGGCGCGATGGCGTGGTAGCCCGCGTCGGCGAAGCGCCGGGTGACGTCCTGGATGTGGTCGTTGACCCCGAACGCCTCCTGGATCACGACGACCGCTCGTCGCGCGCCACCGTCGGGCACCGCCTGGTAGGCGGCCATCGGCCCGTCCGCGGTGTCCAGGGTCAGCTCGTCGATCTGCATGCCGGCGTTGCTAGCACGCCCTCGATCGGCGCACGAGGTCGGGCACCGCGGGTCAGGGCACGTCGTCGAGGGCGCGCAGCGCGTGCTCGCGGCAGGTGGCGCTCTGGGCACGCAGGCGCGCCGCGCCCGCTTCGTCGCCCATCAGCTCCGCGGTGTCGGCCAGCGAGTCGAGGCGGTCAGCGGTGGCCGCCAGATCGCCGACGAGGTCCCGGTCCTCGCTCATCCCACTCGCATGCCCACGGGCTCGCCGGCGGCCCGGGCGGCCTGCCGGGCGTGGTAGCTGCTGCGGACCAGCGGTCCGGCCTCGACGTGACCGATGCCCATCCCCTCGCCGGCGTGCTTCAGCGCCGTCAGCTCGTCGGGGGTCCACCATCGTGCGACGGGAAGGTGGTTGGAGGTGGGCCGCAGGTACTGGCCGATCGTGACGATGTCGACGCCTACGCCGGCGAGGTCGGCGAGCGCCTCCCGCATCTCGGCATCGGTCTCGCCCAGGCCGGCGATGAGCGAGGACTTGGTGGTGAGCCCGGCCGCCTTGGCGCGCGCCAGCACCGCCAGCGAGCGCGCGTAGCTCGCCGATGGACGTACGGCGCGCTGCAGGCGCGCGACGGTCTCGAGGTTGTGGTTCAGCACGTCCGGGCGTTCCCGGAAGATCACGTCGAGCGCTCGCGGGTCGCCCTTGCAGTCGGGGATGAGCACCTCGACGGACACCCCCGGCGTGCGGTCCCGGATGGCTCGGATCACCGCGACGAACTCTGCCGCGCCTCCGTCAGGGAGATCGTCACGGGCCACCGCCGTCACGACGGCGAAGCGCAACCCCATCCGCTCGACGGCCTCGGCTACCCGCGCTGGTTCCAGCGGATCGGTGGGCTCGGGGTGGCGCGTGTCGACGAGGCAGAAGCCGCAGGCTCGGGTGCAACGCTCGCCGTTGATCATGAAGGTGGCGGTGCCGTCCGCCCAGCACTCGGACAGGTTCGGGCAGCCCGCCTCCTCGCACACCGTCACCAGCTCGAGGTCGCGCATCGTCTTGCGGATCGCGATCACCTCGTCGGTGAGCCGCAGCGGCGCCCGCATCCACTCGGGCTTCCGGCTGCCGATGTCGAGCCCGTCCTCCACGCCTGCCTCGGCCAGTCGGGCGGCGCGGCGCGCCGTGGTGCCGGTCGGCTTGGCGCCGATCGCCACCGTCACGGCACCACCCGGGCCCTCGCCACGGCTGAAGGCGGAGAGGTCCTCGGGACGGTGGCGCCACACGACGTCGGCGCGATCGTGACCGGCCCGGCCCCAGCGCTCGACGGCGCGAGCGGCCACGCGATCGACGACGTCCCGCATCGACACGTCGATGCCCTCCCGGGCGAGGGACGTCACGCCCTTGTCGGCGATGCCGCACGGCACGATGTGGGCGAACATCGACAGGTCCGGGTCGACGTTGAGGGCGAAGCCGTGCATCGAGCGACCGCGCGACAGCTTGACGCCGACCGCGCAGATCTTCCGCGGCGTGTCCGACCCCGGTGCCACCCACACGCCGGGGAACCCGGTGAGACGACCGGTGTCGTCGAGACCGAGGTCGGCGAGCACGTCCATCACCAGCTGCTCGACGGAGCAGACGTGCGCGCTGGTCTCCAGGAGGCCGCCTCCTCGCTTCCCGGGCAGCGTCAGGATGGGGTACCCGACGAGCTGTCCCGGCCCGTGGTAGGTGACATCACCACCTCGGTCGGTGCGGACCAGCTCGGCGCCGACCTCGGCTGGCGGCCGCAGCAGGTTCCCGAGGTCGCCCCGGACCCCGAGCGTGTACACGTGCGGGTGCTCCAGCAGCAGCAGGTGATCGTCGGAGGACGACCGGAAGAGCCCGGCCTGCAACGCATGCGCGTCCGTGTAGGGAACAGGACCAAGCCAGCGAACATGGAGTGGCTGCCCGGACGCGGTGGGGTTCGCGCACGCATCGACCACGACGAGCAACCTACCGGGAGCGCGAGCAGGTGAGCGCGGGCGGGAGGTGCGGGGGGCAGAGGCTCCGCCGGAGCCCCCTGCGAGGCGGAGGGGCGGCTCCGCCGCCCCCGGAGCGACAGGCGGTCAGCGCGCCCGAAGGGGCGCAGGTGTGGCTCCGAGGAGCTCGCCGAAGGCGAGCGACGAGGACTACAGCTCCGCGGCCCAGTCCCTCGACTCGAGGAGCTCCTTGACCTTGCGGAGGAACGCGCTGGCGTAGGCCCCGTCGAAGGCGCGGTGGTCCCAGGTGAGGGCGAGGTTGCCGACGGAGTGGATGGCGATGCTCTCGCTGCCGTCGGGGAGGTCGACCACCACGGGCCTCCGCTTCACGCCGTCGGTGCTCAGGATGGCGACCTGCGGCTGGTTGATCACCGGCATCGTGAGCAGCGTGCCGAACGGGCCGGGGTTGGTGATGGTGAAGGTGCCGTTGGAGATGTCGTCGGGCGTGAGCTTCTTCGACCGCGCTCGCGACGCGAGGTCGCTGATGTCTCGGGCGATGGCGCGCATGCGCTTGCCGTCGGCGTCCCGGATCACCGGCACCATCAGGCCCTTGAAGTCAAGGTCCACCGCGATCCCGAGGTTGAGGTAGTTGTGCACCACCAGCGCCTCGTCGGTGATGGTGGCGTTCACCTCGGGGAACTCGTGGATGGCGTCGACCACCGCCCGGGACACGAACGGGAGGTAGGTGAGCCCGAACCCCTCCTCGGCTCGCCACTGCTCCTTGTGGGCGCGCCGCACCTTCTCGATGGCCTCGTAGTCGACCTCGATCGATGCGTAGACGTGGGCCGAGGTGTCGAGCGACCGGCGCATGTGGTCGGCGGTGCGCTTGCGGATGTTGGTGTGCGGGATCACGGTGTCCTGGTCGCCCGAACGCACCAGCGGCTCCGGTGACCGGGCCGGCGCAGGCGCAGGGGCAGCCCCCGCAGGGTCAGCGGCGGCGGGCGCCGGCGCGGGGGCGGGCGCCTCGGGCGCCGCCGCGGCAGGGGGCGCCGCGGCACCGCGGCCCTCGGCGGCAGCGAGCACGTCGTTGCGGGTGATCCGTCCGCCCACGCCCGTGCCGGTGATGGCGGCGGCGTCGAGGCCGTGCTCGGTGATGAGCCGCCGGACGACCGGTGACAGCAGGTGGCTGCCGGCGCCGGCTGATCCCGCAGGAGCCGGAGCTCCGGCGGCCGGAGCGGGCGGCGTCGCCGCGGGTGCGGGCTCGGCCGGCGCGTCCTGGGCGGGAGCGGGCTCGGCGGCGGGAGCCGGTTCCGGTTCCGGTGCCGGCTCGGGGGCGGCCGCCGGGGCGGGCTCGGCCTCGGCGTCCTGTGCCGCGGTGTCCGGCGCGGGCTCGGCGGCGGGCGCGGGCGCCTCGCCGGCGGCGGCGCCGCCGTCACCGATGACGGCCAGCACGACGCCGACGTCGACGGTGTCGCCTTCCTGCACCTTGATCTCGGTGAGCGTGCCGCTCACGGGCGACGGCACCTCGGAGTCCACCTTGTCGGTGGACACCTC
The DNA here is from genome assembly GCA_045807565.1 of Acidimicrobiales bacterium. GTDB lineage: Bacteria > Actinomycetota > Acidimicrobiia > Acidimicrobiales > VFJN01 > VFJN01. The sequence goes on from JBJMHD010000139.1 coordinate 9,609, forward strand.
GAACAGCGGTTCGTCCTCGGCGACGGCGTCGCCCACCGCCTTGAACCACTTCGTGATCGTGCCCTCGGTGACGGTCTCGCCCAGCTGGGGCATGGTGATGTCGGCCATCTCGCCTGCGGCTCCTCTATCCGTGCAAGGCGCGGCCGGTGAGGCTGAGCATCGCCTCGCCGAGCACCTCGGCCATCGTGGGGTGGGGCTGGATCAGGTACGCCATGTCGTCCACGGTGGCCTCCCAGTTGACGGCCAGGTACCCCTGGCCCAGCTGCTCGGTGACCCACGGACCCACCATGTGCACGCCGAGGATCCGTCCGGCGCGGCCATCGGCGCCCTTCTCGGCGATCACCTTGATCATGCCGTCGGCCTGGTTCACGATCATGGCTCGGCCGTTGTGGTTGAACCGGCTCTTGTGGGCGACCACCTCGTACCCCTTGGCGGTGGCGTCCTCCTCGGACAGTCCGGCGAACGCCGCCTCGGGCCGGCAGTACACCGCCCACGGCACCTTCTCGTAGTCCACTCCCGGCGGGTCCTCTCCGAGGATCCCGCGGACGGCCACGATCCCCTCGATGAAGCCGATGTGGGCGAGGGCGGGGGTGGCGATGGCATCGCCGACCGCCCACACGTCGGGCTCGGCCGTGCGGCAGACGTCGTCGACCTCGATGAAGCCTCGCTGGTCCACTTCGACGGCGGTGCCGGCGAGGCCGAGGTCGTCGGTGTTCGGTCGGCGTCCGATCGACACGACGACCACGTCGACGTCGAAGGCCTCCCCGGCCGCCGTGACGGTGGTGCCCGAGCCGGTGGGCGAGTGCCCCTCGACCTTGGCGTCGGTGCGGATGTCGATCCCCCGCTTCTTGAAGCTCTTCTCGATGACCTTGGTGACGTCCTTGTCGAGGCCCGGGAGGATCTTGGGCAGCGCCTCGAGGATCGTCACCTTGGTGCCGAGGTCGGCGAGCAACGAGGCGAACTCGCAGCCGATCACGCCGCCGCCGATGATCGCCGCGCTCTTGGGCAGGTCGCTGATCGAGAGGAACTCGTCCGACGTCATCACGATCTGGCCATCGATGTCGAACCCCGGAAGCGTGCGCGGCACCGAACCGGGCGCGAGCACCACGGCGTCGCCCGTGATCTCCACGTCGCCGCTGCTCCCACCGGACACCGTGACCCGCTTGCCCTCGTGCAGGCGGCCGTGGCCGTCGAGCACGGTGACCTTCCTGCTCTTCAGGAGCGACGCGAGCCCGGAGATCAGCCCGTCGACGATCTTGTCCTTGCGCGCCAGCGAGGTGCCCCAGTCGATCGAGGCCTCGCCGGCATCGATGCCGTACTCCGACGCCTCGTTGACGTGGAGGTAGGTGGCGGCGGTCTCCAGCAGCTCCTTCGCCGGGATGCACCCCACGTTGAGGCACGTGCCGCCGAGACGCCCCTTCTCGATCATGGCGACGTTCAGGCCCGCCGAGGACCCGTACAGCGCGGTGGCGTACCCACCGGGCCCTCCACCGATGACGACGACGTCGTAGTGATCAGCCGTGGGGACCACCTCCGGGGGGCCAGGGTCGAGCGTTCGAGACCGGTTCGGACTCTACCGGTGACCCGCGTGCCCCCGTTCGCCGCCGACCACTCCTCAATCGCCCGCGATCATGGCGAGCTGGATCGCCGCCGCGACGAGGATCGCCAACCCGCACACCAGCGCGGCGAGGATGAGCTTCCGGGTGCTCATCTCACCTTGCTACCTCTCGGTGAGGATGGCCTGGACGTCGGCCTCGCTGTCGGGGGTCACCAGCACCAGCACCTCGTCGCCCGGCAGGAGGAGCGTGTCGCCGCGCGGGAAGATCACCCGCTCCTGGCGGAGCACCGCGACGATGGTGGAGTCGCGCGGGAAGTCGAGGTCGACGATCTCCTGGTTCGCCACCTTGGCGTCGTTGGCGAGCGTGACCTCGATGAGGCTGGCTCGACCCCGCTCGAAGCTGAGCAGCCGCACGAGCGTCCCGACCGACACCGCCTCCTCGACGAGCGACGTGAGCAGGTGGGGCGTCGACACCGCGACGTCCACGCCCCAGTTCTCGGTGAACATCCAGTGGTTCTTCGGGTTGTTCACGCGTGCGATCACCCGCGGCACGGCGAACTCCTGCTTGGCGAGCAACGACACGACGAGGTTGTCCTCGTCGTCGCCGGTCACGGCCGCGAGGACGTCGACGCCGTCGAGGGGGACCTTCCGCAGGTTGTCGACCTCGCACGCGTCGGCCAGCAGCCAGCGAACGCCCGCCGGCTCGCCCGTGCTCTCGGCTCGGGCGACGCGATCGGCCTCCACCTCGATGATCGTCACCTCGTGGCCACCGCTGGTGAGCTCGGCGGCGATGAAGGTCCCGACGTTGCCTCCGCCGACGATGACGACCTTCACCCGTGGCTCCCGTGCGCGTCCGAGCCCTCGCCGCCGAGGTTTCCGTCGAGCTCTTCCAGACGATCGGCGGCCACCGTGATGTACAGCACGTCGCCCTCCTGTGTGACGAGGTCGGGCGAGGGCACCTGGGCGACGCCGAGCCGGGACAGCGCAGCCACGCGGGCCAGGCCCTCCACCTCGAGGTCGGCGAGCCGGCGACCGGCCCAGGCGGGCGCGACCGGTCGCTCCACGAGCACGACGCCCGCCGACGGGTCCGTCCACTCGGTCGCCGGGATGTCCGGCAGGATCCGGCGCAGCACGCGATCGGTGGTCCACGGCACCGTGGCGATGGTGGGGATGCCGAGCTTCTCGTAGATGACGGCGCGCCGGGAGTCGTAGATGCGAGCGATCACCCGCTCGAGGCCGAAGACCTCGCGAGCGGTGCGCGCCACCATGATGTTGGAGTTGTCACCGTTGGTGACCGCCGCCAGGGCGCCCGCCTCCTCGATCCCCGCCTCGCGGAGCAGGTCGCGATCGAAGCCGACCCCCCGGATCTGCCGGCCGGCGAAGCCCTCCGGGAGCCTTCGGAAGGCCTTCGCCTGCTTGTCGATGACCGCGACCGAGTGGCCACCGTCCTCGAGGACGCGTGCCAGGCCCGAACCCACCCGACCGCATCCGACCACCACGACGTGCAAGGTTCGCTCCTCTGCTCCGAACGAGCGGCGATCCTACGGCCGCGCCGCGGCCGGCCAGCAACCCAGGCCGCTACCGGCCGGTGGCGAGGAGATCCCGGATCTCGGTGAGCAGCACCGTCTCGTCGCTCGGCGCCGGCGCATCCGCCACGGCCTCTCCGCGCCGGCGGCGCGCGTTGAGCACCTCCAGCGGCTTGACCACGAAGAAGAAGACGACCGCAGCCGTGGCCGCGAACCGGATCGCGGCGTCGAGGACGAGCCCGTAGTGGAACGTGCTGCCGTTCACCTTGAAGGTCATCTCCGAGAGATCGGTGGAGAAGATCATGCCGACCAGCGGCGTGATGATCCCCGTCGAGAAGGCCGCCACGATCGCCGTGAACGCGGCGCCGATCACCACCGCGACCGCCAGGTCGATCACGTTCCCCCGCAGCAGGAACCTCTTGAACTCGCTGAGCATGTGCTGGTCTCCTCCGGTGTCGTCGGCCGCCGCCGTGCCCGTTCCGCCGGACCGGTACCGTAACGGTGCATGCGTGTCGCCATCACCGGCTCCAGCGGCCTGATCGGCGGAGCGCTCGCCCGCTCGCTCGAGGAAGACGGCCACGAGGTGGTTCGGGTCGTGCGCTCCGGGGACGCAGGCCCGGGCCTGGTGCGATGGGACGTCGACCGAGGCGAGATCGACGCCGCCGGCCTGGAGGGCCTCGACGGCGTGGTGCACCTCGCCGGCGAGGGCATCGGCGATCGCCGGTGGTCCGACGAGCAGAAGCGGCGGATCCTCGAGAGCCGAACCAAGGGCACGCAGCTGCTCACCACCGCGCTCAGCGCGTTGGACGCCAAGCCGCCGGTGCTGGTGTCGGGCTCCGCGATCGGTGGCTACGGGGACCGTGGCGACGAGCAGCTCACGGAGGCCAGCGCCCTCGGCACGGGCTTCCTCGCCGAGGTCGTCATCGCCTGGGAGGCCGCGGCGGCACCGGCCGAGACCGCTGGCATCCGC
>JBJMHD010000140.1:0-4396 GCA_045807565.1 Acidimicrobiales bacterium
TGGCGAGCCACCGTCGTGTTCGCACTCCTCATCGGGTTGGCGGCCGGGATCGCGACGGCGATGGTCGGCGCCGGTCGCCGTACGGCCACGGCCTACGACCGCTTCACGGCCTACGCCGACGTGCCCGAGCTCATCGCCAACTTCTGCCCGCCCGACTTCTCGGCCGAGGAGGGTTCGCTGACCGAGTGCTACCTGTACGACGCCGAGGCAGAACGGGACACGATCGCCGCGCTGCCCGAGGTGGAGGCGGCTTCGCGCGGCTGGTTCCGGGGCGTGTCGATCACGCCGATCGATGATCCCGGCGACTCGCTCCTCGCCAGCGCCTTCATCCTGCAGGACGAGGGCATCGCCAGCCCGGCCGGCCGATACCTCGTGGTGGAGGGTGCCGACGCGTCGGGTGCGTCGGAGGTGGTCGTCAACGAACACCTCGCCGACGCCGCCGGCATCGAGGTCGGTGATCGGATCGAGCTCACGTTCTGGGCGCCCGACGAGCTGGGCAGCTTCGCCGACGACGCGACGTTCCACGGCCCCAGCGTCGAGGTGCGCGTGGCGGGGATCGGTCGGGCGATCAGCGATCTGGCGGCGACGTCGGCCGCCACCGGGTCGGCGGACGAGCAGGGTGTGCTCTACGGAGGCCCGGCCCTCGCCGCGGCAACAGAGACGGCCGCGGGGTACGGGGGTGTGCTGATCGATGTCGCAGGCGATGACCTCCCCACATCGGCGGATGCAGTCCAGGAGGCGTTCCCCGGTCGGGACTTCAACCTCCTCCCCTCGCTCGGCGACGACGAGGTCGAACCGACGCGCGATGCGATCCGCTACGAGGCCCAAGCCCTCACGACCCTCGGCATCGTGGTGGCCATCGTGATCGCGGCGTTCGTGGCGCAGGCGCTGGCGCGGCAGAGCCGGCGCGAGTGGAGCGACGGGCCGGCCCTGCGCGCTGTCGGCGTCACCCGCCGCCTGGCCGTGTCGGCCGCCTTGGTCCGCAGCCTGGCGATCAGCCTGCCGGCCATCGCCGTGGCGACGATCACGGCGATCGCGGTCTCACCGCTGGGGCCCATCGGCCAAGGGAGGAGCGCCGAGGTCGATCCGGGCGTGCACGTCGATCCGACCGCGCTGCTCGTGGGCGCGCTGGGCGTGGCGTTGACCGTCACGCTCGGCATCACCGCTCCGCTGCTTCGGGGGCGGGTGCTCCGAACCGCACCCCGGACCAGCGGCCGCACCCGCGATCCCCGCGACGTGCCCCTGCCCCCGGTGCTGTCGATGGGGCTGCAGTTCGCTCGGCGCACCCCGTCGGGATCCGTGGCCGAGGTCGGCACCGCGCTGATCGGTGTCGGCGCCGCCGTGGCGATCGGCATCGCGGCCGCGGGCTTGATGGCCAGCTTCGACGACCTGACCCACTCCCCCGCGCGGTTCGGCGCCCCGTGGGACGTCTCCCTCGGCAGGGCCGGAGAGAACGGCTCCGTGGACGCCGAGCAGCTGCTGGCGGAGAGAAGCGATCTCCGCGCAGAGATCGCCGAGGCGGCGGTGCTGACGGGCACCGACATGCAGATGGGTGACCAGACCGGCTGGGTCCACGCCTTCGTGCCCATGGAGGGCGTGGCGGGTGTCGTCGACCCGCCCATCATCGACGGGCGCGCACCGGCCAACGAGCACGAGATCGCGGTCGGCGCCGTCACCCTGCGGAAGCTGGGGCTCGCGATCGGCGATCCGGTGACGATGACGTCGGTCGCGGGCGGGCGCGTCGAGCTCGACATCGTCGGCGTGGCCGTGATCAACGACAACTTCGAGAAGAGCCCAGGACGCGGTGCGGTGGTGAGCCCCGACCTGATCGCCAAGGCAGCCCCGGAGGTGGCCAGCGGCGACCCCCTCGTTCTCCGCCTCCGCGACGGCGTCGACGTCCAGGCGTTCACCGACGAGGTCGCGGCGCTCTACGAAGGTCCCGTGCAAGGTCCGGTCGAGCCGGAGGCCGTGCGCAACGTGGGGCGGATCCGTCAGATCCCCGCGCTCATGGCCGCGGTCGTCGCGGTGCTGGCCATCGCATCGTTGATCCACGCCCTCGTGCTCGCGGTGGGCCGCAACCGCCGGGTCTTGGGCGTGCTCAAGTCCATCGGGTTCACCCGGCGACAGGTCGGTGGCGCCGTCGCCTGCCACGCCATGGCCTTCGCCGTCCTCGCGCTCGTGGTCGCGGTGCCGCTCGGGATCATGGTCGGGCGCTGGGGCTGGCGGCTCGTCGCCGAAGGGCTCGGTGTGGCCGCCGTGCCGGTCATCCCACCCGTGGCCGTGTTGGCCGTGGCCTTGGGCGCACTCGTGCTGGCCAACGTGGCGGCCGCCTACCCCGCGTGGCGAGCCGCGCACCTGCGCACGGCGTTGGCCCTGCGCTCGGAGTAGCCACCGTTCACCGGAAGTCGCGGCTCTTGGTGGGCGCGGCCAGGGGCAGCGCCTCGAGGCGGTCGGCGATGACGTTGGTGACGCCCTCGGAGCGCTCGAGGCGACCGCGCACGAGCATGGCTGGCGCACTCCGAGCGACCCGGCGATGCGCCGTCCAGCAACCCTTCGACACGACGACGTTGATGAGGCCGGTCTCGTCCTCGAGGTTCACGAACAGGGTCCCGCCGGCGGTGGCTGGGCGCTGGCGGTGGGTGACGACGCCGCCCACCAGCACGCGCGCTCCGGGCTCGACGGCGGCCAGCCCCGTGGCGGTGACGACGCCGATCGAGTCGAGGTGCTGCCGGATGAACCGGGTGGGGTGGCCCTCCGGGCTCACGCCGGTGGACCAGAGGTCGGCCCGTGCCCACTCGTCGCCCGTCATCGCCGGCAGCTCGGGAGCGACGGCACCGGTGACGATGCCGGGCAGCGGCTGGGCGCCGTGGCGGTCGACCCCTGCCTGGGCCACCGCCCCTGCCGCCCAGATGGCCTCCCTCCGTGACATCCCGAAGCAGTCGAAGGCACCGGCGGTGGCCAGCGCCTCGAGCTGCGGCAGCGTGAGCGGCACGCGCCGGGCCAGGTCCTCGGGGTCGGCGAAGGGCCGCCCGGCGGCGATCTCCGTCGCCAGGTCCAGCCCGATGCCCCGCACGTACGAGATCCCGAGCCGCACCGCCGGCCCCGGGCTCCCCCACTCCTCCGGCGGCGCCTCCCGTCCCGCCTTCCCCCACACGCCGCGCGCGCTTGCGACATCTGCTGCGCGATCCGTGCACGAGGTGTCGCAAGCTGTGTCGGCGACCTCGAGCGTGGCCGTCGCCGCGCTGCGGTTCAGGTCGGGGGTGCGGACCTCGACGCCGTGGCGGCGGGCGTCCTGCACCAACGTGTGGGGTGCGTAGAAGCCCATCGGCTGGGCGTCGAGCAGCGCGGCGCAGAACGCGGCCGGGTACCAGCGCTTCAGCCACGACGACGCGTACACGAGGTAGGCGAACGACACCGAGTGGCTCTCCGGGAAGCCGTAGCTGGCGAAGGCGGCGAGCTTCTCCCAGATGATCTCGGTGACGTCGGGGGGCACGTCGCGCGCGGCGGCGCCGTCGGTGAAGCGCTGGTGCAGCCGCTCCATGCGCTCGTGGCTCCGCTTGGAGCCCATCGCCTGGCGGAGCAGGTCGGCCTCACCGGGGCTGAAGCCGCCGACGTCGATCGCCATCTGCATGAGCTGCTCCTGGAACAGCGGCACGCCGAGCGTCTTCTTCAGGCTCGGCTCCAGCAGCGGGTGCAGGTACGTCACCTCCTCCTGCCCGTTGCGCCGCCGGATGTAGGGGTGCACCGAGCCGCCCTGGATGGGCCCGGGCCGGATGAGCGCCACCTCGACCACCAGGTCGTAGAACTTCCGGGGCCGGAGGCGAGGCAGGGTGGCCATCTGGGCCCGGGACTCCACCTGGAACACGCCGATGGAGTCGGCCCGGCACAGCATGTCGTAGACCTCTGGCTCCTGGGGGATGGTGGCCAGGTCGACCTCATAGCCCCGGTGGTCACGGATCAGGTCGACAGCGTGGTGGAGGGCCGAGAGCATCCCCAGGCCGAGGAGGTCGAACTTGACCAGCCCCACTGCGGCGCAGTCGTCCTTGTCCCACTGGAGCACGCTGCGGTTCTCCATCCGGGCCCACTCGACCGGGCAGACCTCGATGACCGGGCGGTCGCAGATGACCATGCCGCCCGAGTGGATGCCGAGGTGGCGGGGGAAGTCCTCCACCTCCTCGGCCAGCCCGAGGACGGCGGCCGGGATGTCGTGGTCGGGCCGGCCGTCGGGGCCGCGTTGGGCGGCGGTGACCGCCACCCGTCCCCAGGCGTCGACCTGCTTCGACCAGGCGTCCTGCTGCCCGGCGGCGAACCCCAGGGCCCGGGCCATGTCCCGCACCGCGGACCGGGCGCGGTAGGTGATGACGTTGGCCACCTGGGCGGTGTGCTCGCGGCCGTA
>JBJMHD010000141.1:0-38884 GCA_045807565.1 Acidimicrobiales bacterium
ACCAACCGGTCCGTGCTGGCCGTGGTCAACGTCGGGGAGAACGACCTCGACCGCATCCCCGAGGTCGAGGCCACGGTGCGCGCCGAGTTCACCTCGGCCGGCGACAACGTCGAGGTCATCGGGATGTGCGTGCAGCTCGAGGCCGAGGCCGCGACGATCGAGGATCCCGACGAGCGCGCCGAGATGCTCGAAGGCTTCGGCCTCGGCGAAGGCGCCCTGTTCCGCATGGTCCGCTCGGCGTACCACCTCCTCGGGCTGCGCACGTTCCTCACGACGGGCGACAAGGAGAGCCGCGCCTGGACGTTCAAGCTCGGCTCGAAGGCGCCGGAGTGTGCCGGCCGGATCCACAGCGACATCCAGCGCGGCTTCATCAGGGCCGCGGTCATCCAGTGGGACGAGCTGCTGGCCATCGGCTCGTGGCAGAAGGCCAAGGAGGTCGGCAAGCTGCGCGTCGAGGGCAAGGACTACGTCGTCGACGACGGCGATGTCCTCGAGATCCGCTTCAACGTGTAGCGACCGCGCCTCGGGCGGCCCGCCTCTACCCTGAGCGCGTGGCCTGGTTGCTTCGAGAGGGCGAGGTGCTGGCGTCGCTCGAGGTGGCTGAGGCCCGTCGCGCCCGGCGCAAGGGGTTGCTCGGGCGCGATGGGATCGAAGGCGCCCTGCTGCTCGTGCCGGCGCGGTCGGTGCACTCGGTCGGCATGCGCTTCCCGATCGATGTGGCGTGGCTCGACGGCGAGCTCACCGTGCTCCGCACGGCGCGCCTCGGCCGCAACCGGATGACCCGGCCCGTCCTCCGCTCGCACGCGGTGCTCGAGGCGGAGGCGGGCACGTTCGCCCGCTGGAGCCTGCAGGTGGGCGACCAGCTCGAGCGGAAGGACTGAGCGTGCCGCTCGTCCTCGTCGGCACACCGATCGGCAACCTGGGGGACCTCGCCCCGCGTGCCGTCGAAGCCCTCCGCACCGCGGATGCCATCTGCTGCGAGGACACCCGGCGCACCGGCCGCCTCCTGCAGCACGCCGGGGTCGAACGGCCGGCGCTGGTCGTGGTGAACGACCACACCGAGGTGCGGGCGATCGCGGGCGTGCTGCAGCGCCTCGAACGGGGCGAGCGCGTCGCCGTGGTCACGGACGCCGGCATGCCGGGCATCTCCGACCCGGGTGAGCGGCTCGTGCGAGCGGCCGTCGACGCCGGCCACCCCGTGGAGGTGGTGCCCGGGGCGTCGGCCGCGATCACCGCCCTGGTGGCGAGCGGGCTGCCGACCGGGCGGTTCGCGTTCGAGGGGTTCCTGCCGCGCAAGGGCTCGGGGCGCAGCGCGCGCCTCGCCGAGCTGGCCACGGAGAGCCGCACGCTCGTGCTCTACGAGGCGCCCCACCGCGTCCGACGGACGTTGTCCGACCTGGCCGACGCGCTCGGCGGACACCGGCGGGTGGCGATCGGGCGCGAGCTCACGAAGCTCCACGAGCAGCACTGGCGCGGCTCGCTCGACGAGGCGGTGCGGTGGGCGGACGAGGCGCAACCTCGGGGCGAGATGGTCGTGGTCGTGGACGGCGCGCCCCCGCCACCCGAGGCCGACGCCGAGGCCATCACCGCCGCGCTCGCCGACGAGCTCGGCGATGGCGCATCCGCTCGTGATGCGGCGGCGGCGGTGAGCCGGGCGCTGGGTGTGTCGAAGCGCCGTGCCTACGAGCTGGCCGTGCAGCTGCGCGGCCAGGACGCCCCGCGGAGCGCGCCCTAGCCGCCACCGTCCGACGCGGCTCGCCCGGCCTGGATCTCCTCGTCGATGAGGTCGAGCATCTTGCGAGCGAGCTGCGTGGCTCCCGGCTGGCTCAGGTGCACGCCGTCCTTCTGCCGCAGGTCGACCAGGTCGCCGCCGGCGTCCTCCTTGCGCTCGACGTAGGAGCCGGCCGCGTCCCCGAAGATCGGGTGCGTGTCGAGGAACGTCATCCACGGTCGGCTCTGGGCGGCGGAGCGGTAGATGTCGTTCATGATCTGGGCGCGGCGGTCGAAGCCGTCGTCACGCATCGGTGGGAGCCCCACCCAGTAGACGACCCGGTCCTCGGCCCGCAGGAGGTCCATCACCCCGGCCACCCGCCGGCCGTACTCCTCCCGCCACCTCGGGTCGCTCGGGCCCGCCAGCGCCTCGCCGCCTGGCCCGATGATCCCCTGTGAGTCGTTGCCGCCGAACAGGACGAACACCACCTCGGGCCGGTGCTCGGCCATGTCCCTGGTGAAGGCGGCGGGCCAGTCGTAGAAGTCGGGGCGAGTGAGACCCGTCGCGTTCTCGTAGTGGAGCGTCGTGTCGAACAGCGGCGTGTCGCTGGCAAGGTCGAGGAACGCGTCGCCGGCGTCCCTGATGATCGAATCGCCGCCGATGTACACCCGGAGGGGCTCGTCGGCAGTGGGCGGACGCAGCGTCGGCCGGACGGCGTCGTCGGGGACGTCCGTCGGTCCGGCCGCGACGGGGATGCCCGCGCCTCCCTCGTCCTCGTTGCCCACCAGCCAGTCGCCGAGGTCGCGCAGGCGGCTGATCTGGCTGATGTCGGCGACGTCCTGCACCGGATGCCAGATCATGAGCGATCGGTCCCGCGCCGGGCCGAGCGGCTTGCTCTCAGCCCGATCCACGAGCGCGTCGGCGTTCACCAGCGCCGCCAGCACCAGCGCGACCACCATCGTCAGCAGCACCCGCCCCGCCGGCTGCTCCCCGGGAAGAGAGGGGTCACGGCGCTGCCGGCCGGTGACAGGACGGTCGGTCTCCGTCGTGGGCTCCATCAGGGGCACGCCCGGCGGGGCGTGCGGGGGGCAGAGGCTCCGCCGGAGCCCCCCGCCCGCGAAGGACCGGCTCCGCCGTGTCCTGAGCCGAAGGCGAGCGCGGCCGCAGGCCGCACCTCAAAGGCTCCGAGGAAGCGGCCGCAGGCCGCTGACGAGGACATCAGAAGCGGAAGTAGATGAAGGGGGCGACGCCGTCAGGACCGAGCACGTCGATGACGGTGAGGGCGAGGGCGAGGCTCGCCACCTGGAGCGCGGGCCCCAGGGAGGTGAAGCGGACCTGGGCCTGCTCGACGGCGCGCGGTGGGACGAACTGGCTGGCGATCATCAGCGCGATCGTCACGAGCAGCAGGCCGGTGACCAGCTCGCTCGGCTGCGTGCCGGAGGCGATCCCGCGGATCACGTCGAAGGCCTTCCCGAGGGATTCGGCCCGGAAGAAGACCCATGCCAGGCACACCAGGTGGAAGGTGAGGACCCACTGCAGCGCCGCGGTGAGCGGGCGTGGGAGGACAGGCTCCTGGTGGCCGGCCGCCCACCACCGCTTCACCCAGCGCTCGCCCGCGAGGTACGCGCCGTGCAGCGCTCCCCACACGAGGAACGTGATGGCGGCCCCGTGCCAGAGCCCGCCGATCACCATCGTGAGGAACAGGTTCCGGTACGTCTGCCGCTCGCCATGGCGGCTGCCGCCGAGCGGGATGTACAGGTAGTCGCGCAGCCACCGCGACAGCGTCATGTGCCAGCGGCGCCAGAAGTCCTGGATCGACAGTGCTCGGTACGGGCCGTCGAAGTTCTGCGGGAACCGGATGCCGAGGAGGAGCGCACACCCGATGGCGATGTCCGTGTAGCCGGAGAAGTCGGCGTAGATCTGGATCGCGTACGCGTAGACGCCGACGAGGAGGTCGAGCGGCCCGTGGGCGGATGGCGCGCCGAACACGGGGTCGACGATCTCGGCGGCGACGTAGCTCGAGATCACGACCTTCTTGAAGAGACCGAACGCGATCAGCCGGAAGGCCTCGCCGGAGGGGATGCGTCGTGGGTCGGCACGGACCTGGAGCTGCGGCGCGAACTCGCTGGCGCGCACGATCGGGCCAGCGACGAGGTGAGGGAAGAACGACATGTAGAGCGCGAGCTCGTCGAGCCGCAGCGGTCGCAGCTGCCCGCGGCCGATGTCGATGACGTAGCTGATGGCGTGGAAGGTGAAGAACGAGATGCCGATCGGGAGCGCGATCTCCAGCAGGGGAGGGCTCGCCCCGAGGCCGATCGCGTCCAGTGCCTCGTGCACGCTGTCGACGAAGAAGCCGTAGTACTTGAACCACCCGAGCAGTCCCAGGTCGACGACGACTGCGGCGCGCACGAGGTTGGTGGAGGTCGGGGTGCGCCCGCCGTCCGAAGCGAGCGAGCGGTGGATCGCCGCGCCGAACGCCCAGCTCGACACGATGGCGAAGGCGAGCAACCAGGCGAAGCGCGCGTCGGTGTAGCCGTAGAACCAGAAGCTGATCGCCGTCATCACCCACAGCCACACGCGGTAGGCCGGCCGCAGCAGCCAGCTGACGGTGAAGGCGACGAGGAAGAAGACTGCGAACGAGACGGTGGGGAACAGCACCCCGGGCCGTCAGCTCGTGAGGTGTCGGGCGGCCAGCTCCGGGGCGACGATGTTGATCATCACGCCGGTGCCCTGCTCGAAGCCGGCGAGGCTCGTGAGGCGCGGCACGATGTGCACGTGCCAGTGGAACGGCCCTTCGTGGTGGTGCGGCGCGGTGTGGAACACGAGGTTGTAGGCGGCGTCGCCGACCTTGGCGCGGAGCAGCGAGAGCGCGTCACGGATCGCCCGGCCGACCGCCACGACGTCGCCGGGTGACGTGTTCTCGAGGTGCACCTCGTGCATGCGGGGCACGACGAGCATCTCGTACGGCGCGCCGCTCCAGTACGGGCAGACCACGAGCACCTTGTCGTCGTCGGACACCACCCGGTGCACCGCCTGGTGCTCGGCCTCGGCCATCGTGCACAACAGGCACGACTCGCCGAAGCGGCGGAAGCCCGCCTCCTCCTCGGCGATCTCGCCGGGCACGAAGGGGATGCCGAGCAGCTGTCCGTGCGGGTGCTCGAGGGAGGCACCTGCCTCGCGCCCGGCGTTGACGATCGCCTGGGTGTAGCGCACGGTGGTGCGCCGCGCGTGGTCCTCCATGCGGTCGCGGATCGCGGCCATCGCCAACCCGGCGTGCTTGTCGTCGAGGTCGGCCCAGCTGTCGCCGTGCTCGGGGCTGAACACCAGCACCTCGTGCACGCCGCTGGCCGAGGCCTGGGTGAACACGGGCCCGAGGTTCTGCACCCGGAGGGGCTCGTTCCCCTCGAAGGCCGGGAAGAGGTTCGGCACGACCCGCACGAGCCAGGTCCCGCCGGGTCCGTACGTCTCGAGCGCGGGAGGCGTCGCCTCCTCGTTGCCGGGGCAGAACGGGCACTTGCGCGAGGGGTCGGCCTCCACCGGCAGCTGCCGCGAGATGAGCTCGCCAGGTCGGGATGCCCGCTCCGCAGCCACGGTGACCCACCGCCCGGTGAGCGGGTTGAGTCGGAGCTGGCTCATGCTGAGCCGGGGGGGAGCACGGTTCGGACGTTACCGCGGCGGTACGCGCTCACGTGGACGCCTGCCTCGGCTCCGAACGGCGTCTCGGACCAGTCCGCGTGGCGCCAGGCGAGCGTGAGCCCCGCCACTGCTGCCATCGCATCGAGCTCCGCCGGTCGGGCGTAGCGCAGGTGCCACGGTCGCATCCGGATGCCACCAGCGGTGAGGTGGACGTGCTGCCCCGAGATCGTCTGCTGTCGCTCGTCGTGGTGGCTCACGGCCAGCACGACCTCGTCCGCGGTGATGCGACGGGGGGTGACGGATCCGGACGGACCGGCGGTGCCCGGGTCGGCGGGGACGAACGCCTCGACCACGAACAGCCCGTCGGGCGCGAGCAGCGCGGCGACGCGGTCGATGCACCGCTGTTGCGCGTCAGGGGTGCCCAGGTTGAAGAGCGTGTTGAACGCGGCGAACACCACCGCGAACGGTGGAGGATCCGCAAGCGCGAGGTCAGCCATGTCGCCGTGCGTCAGCCGGACCTCGTCGCCGCCCGGCTTGGCACGCAGCTGGGCCAGCATCGCTTCGGACGCGTCGATGCCGTGGACCTCGACCCCGAGGGCGGCGAGCGGCACGGCCAGCCGCCCCGAACCGACGCCCAGCTCGAGGACGGGCCCTCCGGCGGCCAGGGTCGCGAGCCGCTCGGTGCACGCCGCCACGTCGGTCACGTCGCCGTACCAGTCGTCGTAGACGTCGGCGAAGCGCTCGCCATAGGTCGCGGCGTCGTAGCCCTCCACCCCTGCAGTGTGGCGGGTGAGCCTCCGTCCCCACCGCCGTCGTCGGCCCGGGCCAGTAGAACGGGGTCGTGGACTGGGCTGCTCCCGATGCCGCTGTCGACGCGCCCCGCCCCCCGGACCGGGCGCCATGGCAGGCCGCCGCGCCCGCTGGGCCCGACCGGCCGCTGCCCGCGCTGGCGCCGATGACGATGTCGGACCTCCTCGACGGCGGCTTCGCGATCATCAAGCGCGCCCCGGCGACCATCGTCGGGCTCACGGCGCTCTTCGTGGTGCCGATCCAGCTGCTGGCCGCCTTCCTGAACCGCGGCGTCGAGGGGTTCGACCTGGACGCCGCGCTGCAGGAGACGAACTCGACGTTCGAGATCGGGGGCGGGCCCAGCACAGGGTCGGGCTTCGTGCTCCAGGTCGGGTCGATGCTCGCGCTGGTGGTGGTCGCCGCCGCCATCGCCCGGCTCGTGTCGGCGTGGTACGTCGGTCACGACCTCACCACGCGGGAGCTGCTCCGCGGCACGCTCCCGATCGCGTGGCCCCTGTTCGCGTCGTGGGTGCTCGTGCACGTCCTCGAGGGGGTGTCGATCATCGGGCTGGGCGTCCTCCCGCTCGCCGTGATGACCTGGTTCCTCGTCACCGCACCGGTGATCGGGGCCGAGGGACTCGGGCCCATCCAGGCCATGCGTCGCTCGGCCCGGCTCGTGCAGCGGCGCTTCTGGAACGTCCTGGGCGCCGCGCTCCTCGGCATGCTCGTCGAGAGCCTCTTCGAGTCGGCCGTGTCCCTCCTCCCGCAGTTCGTGAGCTTCTTCGTCGGCACGGAGGGGATCGCGTGGGTGCTCCCCGCCGTCGTCGGGGTGGTGACCCAGCTGGTCACGATGCCCTTCGTCGCCGCCGTCACCGTGCTCATCTACCTGGACCTCCGGGTCCGGACGGAGGCGCTCGACCTCGAGCTCCGAGCCGGTGAGGCGTTCGCGGCCGCCTGATGGGCCTCCCTCCCTCCGAGCACGATCCCGGGGCCGTGCGCGACCTCGCCGACCAGATCCTCAGCCAGCCGCGGTACGACGTTCCGCCGAAGTCGATCCCCGAGCGGATCACGAGCTGGCTCGGCGACCAGCTGAGCCGTCTCCTCGATGCCCTGGGCGGAGGAGGGGAGCTGTTCGGGACGGTGGTCGCGTGGGCGATCCTGCTCGGCATCCTCGCGGCAGTCGTGTACCTCCTCGTGCGGTACGGCCGCGTCACCCTGCCGAGCCTGCCGGCCGACCCCGAGCCGGAGGTGATGGTGGAGCTGACGCGCACGGCGCGCGAGTGGCGCGACGAGGCCGACGCCCTCGAGGCGGACGGCCGCTGGGAGGAGGGCCTGCGGTGCCGGTACCGAGCCCTCGTGGCCGACCTCGTCCGGCGAGGGGTCATCGCCGACCAGGCGGGCCGCACCGCCGGCGAGCACGCCCGCGACGTCGCCGCCCGCGAACCTGACGCCGCACCGTCCTTCGCGGCGGCCACCGAGCTCTTCGAGGCGGTCTGGTACGGAGGATCGGCATCCGGCGCCGCCGAGGCGGAGCGGTTCCGCGCCCTCGATGCGCGAGTCCTGGCGGTGCGCACCTGATGGCGCCGTCCCGCGGCACGCTCGTCGCCGGTGCGATCGGTGCGGGGCTGGTCGGGCTCCTCCTGCTCCAGGGCTCTCCCGACCGCCACTCGCCGCTGGATCCCCAGTCCGACGAGCCCGACGGCACGAGCGCGCTCGTCGCCCTCCTCGAGCAGCTCGGCACCCATGTCGAGCTGTCCGTGGGCCTCCCCGGTGCCGCCGACGACGTCGCGCTCGTGCTGGAGGACCACCTCGACGAGGAGCAGACGACCGACGTGCTGGCGTGGGCGCGGAGCGGCGGCACGTTGGTGGTCACGGACCCCGAGTCGTCGCTCGCACCCGGCGTGTTCCCCGTGCCTGCTGAGGGCGATGGACCGGTCCGCCGTGGCATCTGCACCGTCGATGCGTTGGACGACGTCGAGGAGGTCCATGCGGGCTTCGCCTCGCGCTACGACACCGGCGGCGCGAGCTCGTCGTGCCTCGGCAGCCGCGACTTCGCCTTCGTCACCGTGCGCGGGGAGGGGAGCGGTCACGTCGTCGCCGTGGGTGGACCTGACTTCGCCATCAACGAGCACCTGGACGAGGCGGACAACGCCGTGCTGGCGGCTGCGCTGCTGGCTCGCGGGCCCGGCAGCACGGTCCGGTTCGTCGAGGCACCGCTGCCGGCGGGCGGCGGGGACAAGTCGCTCGCCGACCTGGTGAGCGACAGCGTCCGCCGGTTCGGACTGCAGCTGGGGATCGCGTTCCTGCTGTACGCCGCCTGGCGGGCCGTCAGGCTCGGGCGCCCCGTGCGAGAGCCCCAACCCGTCGAGATCGCCGGCTCCGAGCTCGTCGGCGCGGCCGGTCGCCTCCTCGAGCGAGGTCGGTCGGCGGGGCCGTCGGCCGAGGTGCTCCGCGCTCGACTGCGTCGGTCGGTCGGCGCCCGGCTCGGCCTCCCGCCGTCCGCTCCCGACGCCACGCTCGCCGAGGTGATCGTCGACCGCAGTGGGGCGGATCCCGAGGTCGTTCGCCTGGCCGTCGGCCACCAGCCCGTCACATCGGACGACGAGCTCGTCGAGGTCGCGCGAGCCGTCGCCACCGTCCACGAGGAGGTCCTGCGTTGAACCCACCCGCACCCGAGGCGGACCCGCGGGCGGCCGTGCTGGCCGTCCGCGAGCAGGTCGGCAAGGTCGTCGTCGGGCAGGAGGGGACCCTCACCGGCCTCGTCGCCGCCCTCCTCGTCGGCGGGCACGTGCTCCTCGAGGGCGTGCCCGGCGTGGCCAAGACCCAGCTGGCCAAGGCGTTGGCGAGCTCGTTGTCGCTCGACTTCGCCCGCGTCCAGTTCACCCCTGACCTCATGCCCGCCGACGTGCTCGGCCAGCTCATCTACACGCAGGCGGGAGGGGCCGGCGCGGCGGGCGAGTTCCACTTCCGCGAGGGTCCCGTCTTCACGAACCTCCTCCTCGCCGACGAGATCAACCGCACCCCGCCCAAGACGCAGGCCGCGCTCCTCGAAGCGATGGAGGAGCGGCAGGTGACCATCGAAGGCCAAGCGCGCGCGCTCCCCGACCCGTTCATCGTCATCGCCACCCAGAACCCGATCGAGTACGAGGGGACCTACCCGCTGCCCGAGGCCCAGCTCGATCGCTTCCTCCTCAAGCTCCACGTCGGCTACCCGTCCGCCGACCAGGAGCAGGAGGTGCTGCGGCGCCACGACGCCGGGCTCGACCCGCACGACGTCGCGTCGCTCGTGCAACCGGTGGCATCGGCCGCGGACATCACGGCGGCGCGGGCCCTCGTGGACGAGGTGCGCGTGGAGGAGCCCGTGCTGGGCTACGTCGTGCAGCTGGCGCGCGCCACGCGGGACTCCGGCTCGCTCGCGCTCGGCGTGTCTCCCCGTGGTTCGGCCATGCTCCTCCACGCCGCGAAGGCGTGGGCCTGGCTCAGCGGGCGCGCGTTCGTGACACCGGACGAGGTGAAGGCGATGGCCAAGCCGGCCCTCCGGCACCGCGTGCAGCTCCGACCGGAGGTGGAGCTCGAGGGCGTCACCGTGGACAACGTCCTCGACGGCGTCCTGGCTACGGTCCCGGTCCCTCGCTGAGCCCATCTGTCGTGCGCCCGGTCCCAACCCGCCGCACCGGCCTTCTCGCCGTCGCCGTGGCCGTGCTCGTCCTGGTGCTGCCCGTCGACGGCGTGCTCCGACCGCTGCTCATCGCCGACAGCGTGCTGCTGGCCCTCGTCCTCGTCGACGTCGCGCTCGCGGTCGATCCGCGACGGCTCCACGTCGAGCGCGATCTCCCGCCGGTGATCGCGCTGCGCGCCGAGGGCGAGGCCGCTTGGCGGGTGCGGAACCCGACCGACCGCACCGTGCACCTGGCGATGGCCGACGAGCTGGCGCCCTCCCTGGGCGCTTCGACGCGCCGGCTGCGAGGGACGGTGCCGGGCGGCGCCACCCTGCGGACGACGGCCACGCTGCGTCCGAGCCGCCGCGGCCGCTTCGAGATCGGCGGCGTGGCGGCACGGGTCGACGGCCCGCTCCGGATCGGCGCTCGCCAGCGCCGGCTCGGACTGCCGACCGTCCTGCGGGTCCACCCCGCCTTCCCGAGCCGCGAGGAGGCCGAGCTCCGGATCACGCGGGCGCGGATCCTCGAGGTGGGGCTGCGGTCGGCGAAGGGGCGGGGCGGCGGCACAGAGTTCGACCAGCTCCGGGAGTACGGGGTGGACGACGAGGTGCGGCGGATCGACTGGGCGGCCACCGCCCGGGCGGGCAAGGCGATGGTGCGCACCTACCGCGCCGAGCGGAACCAGAACGTGCTGCTGCTGCTGGACAACGGCCGGGTGATGGCGGGGCAGGTCGCCGACGTGCCGCGCGTCGAGCACGCCATGGACGCGCTCATGTGCCTCACCACGGTCGCCACGCGCCTCGGTGACCGGTGTGGGCTCGTGGCCTTCGACCGATCGGTCCGCGCCGTGCTCCCGGCCCGGTCGGGGCGCGACCAGCTCGGTCGCGTCGCCGAGGCGATGTTCGACCTCGAGCCCGTGCTCGCGGAGAGCGACTACCGGGGCGCGTTCACCCACGCGCTGTCGAGGTTCCGCCGCCGGTCGATGATCGTGCTGTTCACCGACCTGGTGGAGCAGGCGGTGGGGGAGTCGCTCCTGCCCGCGCTCCCGTTGCTCGTGCGCCACCACATCGTGCTCATCGCAGCCGTGCGCGACCCCGATGTCTTGGGGTGGTCGACATCGCCGCCCGGCGACGCCGCCGCGGCGTATCGAGCGGCGGCGGCCACGCTCGCGCTCGCCGAGCGGGAGCGCGCGGTGGCGCGGCTCCGGGGCCTCGGTGCCATCGTGATCGACGCCCCGCCCGGACAGCTCGCCGGAACCCTCACCGACACCTACCTCGAGCTCAAGGCGCGAGGCGGGCTGTAGACGCCAGGATCGTGCGCTGGTCGACACTCGAGGTAGGTCAGCGCACGATTCGCGCCTCGGGGGCGGGCCGGTCAGCGCCGGGCGCGCTCGGCGCGGGCCTTGTCGCGCTGGATGCGCTCGTGCTCGCCGAAGGCACCGGTGTAGCCCTCGGCGGCGGCCCGACGGCCGAGGACGACGACGTACACCCAGAACCCCGCGCTGGCCGCCAGGCCAATGCCGATCCGCATCGGCGTGGGGAGCCCGCTCGGGGTGACGAAGGCCTCGATCGTGCCCGCGATGATGAAGGCCACCGCGAGGCCCAGGGCGATCACCGCCGAGCGCCGTCCCTGCTCGGCGAGCGCGCCCGTGCGGGTGTCGTCGCCGGGGTCGACGATCGACCACCCCACCGCCAGCCCCGCCGCTCCCGCCACGACGATGGCGGACAGCTCGAGGAGCCCGTGGGGGACGATCAGCCCGTAGAACCGCGGTTGCTGCCCGACGGCGGCGAACAGCCCCGCCACGCTGCCGAGGTAGGCGCCGTTGCTGGCGAGGATGAAGGCGGTCGGCACGCACAGGAGGATCCCGGCGGCGAACGCCAGGAACCCCACCTGGATGTTGTTCACCGTCACCTCGGTGGCGAACTGGGACGCCGGCTCGGATGAGTAGTACGACTCGAAGTCCTCCTCGACGTAGGCCTCGCGCACCACGTCGGGCGCGGATGCCTGGAGCGCCTCCTCCGACCACGCCAGCCACGTCCCCATGAGGAGAGCGGGGACGAACAGCAGGAGGGCGCTGGCGACGACGAAGCGCCGCGCGTGCCACACCGCGGCCGGGAAGCTGGTGGTGAAGAAGCGCGCGACGGCTGCGACCGAACGCGAGCGCGTCCCGTAGAGCACGCCGCGCGCGTTCGCCACCAACCGCGTGAGCCGGGCCACGAGCGCGGGGTCGGCGCGCTGGGTGCGGGCGTGGGAGAGGTGGGTGGAGGCTCGCTGGTACAGCTGCACCAGCTCGTCGACCTCGGTCGGACCGAAGCGCGAGCTCCCGGCCATGGCCGTGAGCTGCTCGAGTCGCTGCCAGCTCGCCTGGTTGGTGGTGATGAAGCGATCGATGTCCACGGTGTGCCTCGGCGCCGAGGTGCCCTCGGGCCCGCCGGTACCGTACCCAGGCAGTGTCCCTCCACCCCGCCGGCATCGTCACGCCCGAGGCTGTGGTGCTCGACTTCGAGCTCGCCGGCTTGGCTTCGCGCGGCGTGGCCAAGCTCATCGACGTGCTCATCCAAGGCGCCCTCCTCTTCGCCGTGCTCCTCGCCTTCGGGCTCTGGACCTCGGGCACGGTGGGTGTCGTGATGAGCATCGTGGGCATCGCGCTCGTGGTGCTGGGCTACCCGGTGCTGTGCGAGGTGCTCTGGCGAGGACGGTCGCCCGGCAAGATGGCGTTCGGCCTGCGCGTGGTCACCGTGGAGGGGGCGCCAGAGGCACCTCGGCACGCCTTCATCCGATCCGTCGTGGGGATCATCGACTTCCTGTTCCCGCTCCCCGGAGGGCTCTGCGCGGTCACGTCGTCGCTGCTGTCGCCGCGCAGCCAGCGGTTGGGCGACCTCGTCGCCGGGACGATGGTGCTGCGCGAGCGCAGCGCCACCCGGCCGCCCGTCGCGGTGTGGTTCAGCCCGCCGGCGGGCCTGGCGGGGTACGCCGCCAACCTCGACGTCTCCCGGGTGACCGACGCCCAGTTCGGCCTCATCCGCTCGTTCCTGCTCCGGGTGCACGAGCTCTCGGCAGAGGCGAGGGTCGCGATGGCGTACCGCCTGGCCACCCCCATCGCCGAGGCGATGCACCACCGGCCACCGCCCGGGGTGCACCCCGAGCAGTTCCTCGTCGCCGTCGCCGCCACCTACCAGCGTCGCCACCAGCCGGTCGCCGCATCGGCGCCCCCGCCGCCGCCCCCGCCGCCGCCGCCCCCGCCCCCGCCCCCGCCGCCCGCGCCCGCTGCCGCGTCGGCAGCTCCGCCGGTGGCGGGACGTCCGGTGCGCACCCGTCCGCTCACCGCCGATCCCGACCACGCCGACGACTGAGCGTCCGCCAGCCCTCGTGCGGGTTCCACGGGAGGTTCGGGCAGACTTCCCGGTGATGTGGCACTACCTCGACCACGCCGCGAGCTCGCCGCTGCGGCCCGAGGCGCGTGCCGCCATCGAGGCGGCGATGGACGCGGGCTACGGCAACCCGTCCGGCGCCCATGCGCTCGCGCGGGCCGGCCGCGCTGCCCTCGACGATGCGCGCGCCGCGCTCGCCGCGGTGGTCGGGGCGGCGCCGGGGGAGGTCGTGTTCACGAGCGGCGGCACCGAGGCCGACAACCTCGCGATCCGTGGCACGCTCGCCGCGCGGGGCGGCATCGCCGTGTGCACGGCGATCGAGCACAAGGCGGTGCTCGAGCCGGTGCGAGCCAGCGGCGGACGGGTCGTGCCCGTCGACGATCGCGGCCTTGTGGACCTCGACGCGCTGGCCGAGCAGCTCGACCCGGCCGTCACGATCGTGTCGGTGGGACTCGTGAACAACGAGGTCGGCACCATCCAGCGGCTGGAGGAGGTGGTCGGGGTCGTTCGGGCGCACGCGCCCGACGCCCTCCTCCACACCGACGCTGCCCAGGCGCTCACCTGGCTGGACGTCGGAGCGGCCGCCGCACCCGCCGACCTGATCACCCTCGCCTCGCACAAGTGCGGCGGTCCGGTGGGCGTGGGCGCGCTCGTCGTGCGGTCCGGGATGCCGCTCGCCGCGCAGCAGGTCGGCGGTGGCCAGGAGCGCGACCGGCGCAGCGGCACGCAGGACGTCGTCAGCGCCGCCGGCTTCGCCGCGGCCGCTTGCGCCAGCGACGCGGTGCGACCCGAGGTCGTCGCGCGCTGCCGAGCCTGGCGCGACCTCCTCGTGGACTCGATCGCAGATGCCGTCGAGGGCACGCGCGAGAGCGCCGCTCCTGCCGGGTCCGGCCGCGAGCACCTGGTCGCGGGCATCGCCAACGTGTGCCTCCCCGCCGTCGACAGCGAAGCCCTTCTGTTCGTGCTCGAGCACGAGCACCGGGTGCTCGCCAGCGCCGCCGCCAGCTGCGCCAGCGGCGCGCACGAGCCGTCCCACGTGCTCGCGGCGGTCGGCATCGATCGCTCGCTCGCCGCCGGCTCGCTGCGGCTGTCGCTCGGGTGGTCCACCACCGAGGAGGACGTCGAGGTCGCCCGCGGGGCCGTGCCGCAGGCCGCCGCCCGCCTCCAGTCCCATGCCCGGGACGGGGCACCGGCGTGACCGAGCGCGTCCTCGTGGCGATGTCGGGTGGGGTCGACTCCTCGGTGGCGGCCGCGCTCCTCCTCGAGGCCGGGCACGAGGTGGTCGGGGCCACGCTGAAGCTCTGGGGCGGCGACTCGGACACCGGGTGCTGCTCGGTGGCCGACGTCGACGACGCTCGCTGGGTGGCACGCCGTCTCGGCATCGAGCACCACACCTTCAGCTTCACCGACGACTTCGACGACCACGTGGTGGCGCCCTACGTCGCCGACCACGCCGCCGGCCGCACGCCCAACCCGTGCATCGAGTGCAACCGGCACCTCAAGTTCGACCGCCTCGTCCGGCGCGCCGACGCCCTCGGGTTCGACGCCATCGCCACCGGCCACCACGCGCGGATCGTCGAACGGGACGACGGGAGCCGGCGGGTCGCACGGGGCGCCGACCGCGCCAAGGACCAGTCCTACGTGCTCCACATGCTCGACCCCGCCACGCTGTCGCGCACCCGCCTGCCCGTGGGGGAGCTGACCAAGGCGGAGGTGCGGGCCCACGCCGCGCGCCTCGGGCTGGGCACCGCGGCCAAACCCGACAGCCAGGACGTCTGCTTCATCACCGCCACCGGCGGCCGCACAGGGTTCCTCGAGCACCGCCTCGACACGCACCCCGGCACCGTCGTCGACGTCAGCGGGGACCCCGTCGGCCAGGTCCGAGCCGTGGAGCTCGTCACCATCGGGCAGCGCCACGGCCTGGGCCTTCCGGGAGGCACCGAGCCCCGCTACGTCATCGACGTCGACGTCCCCCGCGCCACGGTCACGGTGGGGACCAAGAACGACCTCCTCACCGACCGTGTCGAGCTCGAGCACCTCGCATGGGTCGACGCCGTCGTTCCGGGGCCGCTCCTCGCGCAGACCAGCGCCCATGGAGTGCCCCGCGCCTGCACCGTGGTCGGCGCCGACGTGTGCTTCGGCGAGCCCGCCCGCCGCATCGCGCCGGGCCAGACCGTCGTGCTCTACGACGGCGACGAGGTCGTGGCGGGCGGCGTCGTCCGCTCCTAGCCGCTGCTCGTCGCGGCGTCGGGTAGCGGCTGCTGCAGCGCGGCGAGCGGTGCCAGCACCTCCCATTGCTCGGGTGTCGACGACGCCCAGTCGTAGAGGCCGCCGCCGGGCGCGTCGTGCGCCTCGATGGCGGTGACCATGCCCTGCAGGTCGGTCACCGTGCTGTCCTCGGCGAGACCCCCCACCGGCACGATCGGGACGTCCGGGTTGCCGATGCTGGCCCTGGTGCGCTCGAGGTTCGCATCGGTGTAGGTGTGCCCGTCTCGGAGCTCGCCCTTCCGGATGGACCAGTAGCTCATCGGCAGGATGGCGTCGTAGGTGGCGCCGATCTGGCGCCAGGGGAACCCTGGCCAGAAGGCCGGGTTCACGACCTGCAGCTGCACCGCCGACGGCGTGATGGCGGCGATCGCCTTGTCGGGATCGATGGCGGCGCGCAGGCGGGTCGACAGCTCGAGCAGGCGGCGGTTCCGCTCGGCGGCGTCGGGGATGGCGACGGACTCGATGTCGACGGCCAGCCCGCCCACGTCGAGGTCGGCCGACGCGGTGAGCCGCTGCAGGTCGGCGTCGACGTCCTCGAAGGTGGGGAGGTACCACGCCACGACGTGCATGCGGTGGTCGTTGGCGCGCTGGATGATCTTCTCGAGGCGGGCGGGCTCCATCACGCCCACGCTGGCGGAGCGGGTGTGCGCGGTCTGGATGTAGATCGTCTGCACGCCGGCGTCCGCCATCGCGTCCACGTCGTCTGCGGTCACCGACGGCTGGGGGCCACCCAGCTCGACGGTCCAGTCGTACACGTCCACCCACGCGCTGAGCCCGGTGTGGGGCACGACGGTCCATGCGCCCGGCGCCGGGCCGAGCGGCTCCGGGGGCGTGTGCGCGAGCCGCTCGGTGGCGACGGCGGCGACGATGACCACGAGCGCCACCACCACGAGGACGCCGAGGCGCCAGCGGCGGGCGCGCCGCGGTGGCGCCGAGGTGGCCGGCTCGACGAGGGTGTCCACGCCTCCACCCCAGCACACCGGACCGTCCGGTCCGTGGAGGCTCAGGGAACGGCGATCCGGTGCTCGGCCGCGGCGGCGAGCAGGGCGCCGGGACGGGTCGGGGTGAAGGCCACGGCGGTGACCTGCTCCACCTGCACCGTCCGATCCCGCCGGCGCGGCGAGATGGCGGCGGGCTCGGCCAGGTCGAGCTCGAGGGCCAGCCCGAGGGCGCCGACGGTGAGGTCCGTGCGCTCCGGGTGCCCGGTGGCAGCCGCGGGTCCGAGGCGGCTGATCATGGCTCGCGGGAACAGCACCGCCTCCACCAGGGCGTGCCCGTCGTGCAGCACGACGCCGGCCGGGACGAGCACCACCCAGCGGCGCGCCAGCCCGTGGAGGGCGCGGACGGCGACGACGGCGAGGGGCAGCCCGACGCACAGCACGATCCCGCCGGCGAGCCACTGCTCGGCGGCGAGGAGCAGTGGCCCCGCGATCGGACCGGCCACCGCCGCGATGCCGGCGAGCGGGATCGGGCCGAGGACCAGCGCGGTGGGGACGCGCAGCGCGAACCGCCGCTCGTGCCCGTAGGCGGAGCCGTCGATGAACACGTCGCCGGTGAGCGGTGAGAAGGCCGCCACCACCGCGAGCGCGGCACCGGCGACCGCGACGGCGGCTGCCCCACCGCGGTCGCCGCTGAGCGCGGCCCAGTTGGCGACGCCGAGCGCGGCGGGGGTCGCGATGCGGAGCGCTGTGAGGCTCACCGTCGTGGGCAGCGCGACCGCCACGAGCACCCCTGCCCAGGTGATCCAGGCCAGCGACGAGGCGGTGCGCGCGACGGCGAGGCTGTGATCGGAGAGCGCGCCACCGAGGGCGGGGCCGACGATCAGCGGGAGCAGGCCCCACGTGATGCGGGCCGGCCAGGGTCCGGCGAGGAGGGACATGGGACGCCGAGATTTGCCCACGAGCCGGGCGGATGGCCATTCTCGTTGTCGACCAACCAGGGGGACCATCGGCTTGGGACGAACAACGGCGGTGAAGGTCGTGGACCTTCAGCACGGGGTGGCGAGCTCCATCGGGAGCCTGCCGCACACCGATCCGCGCGCGGCTGCGACGTTCATCCTCGAGCGCCAGCCTCGCCTTCCGGCCGCGCCCTCCCTGCCGAACCGATCCGGCATGGAGCGGATGGTCGCCCAGGCCGCCTGGGGGATCGATGGCGTCACCGTCCTTCCCGACGGCTCCCTCGAGCTGGCCGATCCGATGCTCGACCCGCGCGCGCCGCTCACCACCGTCGGGATCGACGGCGAGCCGTTCGTGGGGCTCCGGGCCTTCCTCGGCGCGGTGGCCGGTCGCCGCACGCCCATCAAGCTGCAGCTCACGGGTCCGGTCACGCTCGGGATCGCGCTCCTGAACCTCGGCGTCCCGGCCAACCGGGCCTTCGCCGTCGCGGGCTCGGCGGTGCGGGCACGCGCCGGCACCCTCGTCGCCGCCGCGCAGGAGACGGCGCCGATGGCGCCGCTCGTGGTGTTCGTCGACGAGCCCGGGCTCACCGCGGCCATGCACCGGGACTTCCCGCTGGAGCCCAACCGCACGATCGACCTGGTGTCGAGCACCCTGGCCACCCTCGAGCTCCACGCCATGACCGGGCTGCACTGCTGTGGGCTGGCCGACTGGCCCGTGGTCCTCCAGGCTGGCGCGCAGATCCTCTCGTTGCCCCTCGACCACGGCGCGGTCGAGCACGCCGGCTCCATCGGGGCGTTCCTGGACGGCGGTGGCCACATCGCATGGGGCGCCGTGCCCACCACCGGACCGATCGGGTCGAACCCCGACCGGCTCTGGCAGCACCTGTCGAGCGAGTGGTGCGCGCTGGTGCAGGGAGGTTGCGATCCGGTGCTGCTCCGCGAGCAGGCCATCGTCACCCCCGCCTGCGGCCTGGCCCTGCACGGCGAGGCCCAGGCCGATCAGGTGCTCCGCCTCACCAACCAGGTCGCCCGCCGCCTCGGCACCCAGACGCAGGGCATGCGGTTGACGGTCGGCGCGTAGCCTCCCTTTCCTCGTCGCTCGCCTGCGGCGACCTCCTCGGAGCCTCAGCGGTGCGGCCTTCGGCCGCGCTCACCTCGGCTCAGGACCGGCGGAGCCGGTCCTTCGCGGGCGGGGGGCTCCGGCGGAGCCTCTGCCCCCCGCACCCCCCGCCCGGCCGCGACCGCCCGTCGCGCCGGCTGCGTACCATCGTTCACCTCATGGCTGAGGACTCCGCGCTCTCGGTGGCTCGTGCTCGGCACGACGAGGTCGCACGCATCGTGCGGGACGCGCGCTACCGCTACTACGTCCTCTCCGACCTCGCCATGCCGGACGCCGAGTTC
Source organism: Acidimicrobiales bacterium (assembly GCA_045807565.1). Lineage (GTDB taxonomy): Bacteria > Actinomycetota > Acidimicrobiia > Acidimicrobiales > VFJN01 > VFJN01. The sequence goes on from JBJMHD010000141.1 coordinate 18,733, forward strand.
GACGCGCTGCTCCACGAGCTCGAGGCGCTCGAGGGCGAGTTCCCGGTGCTGCAGACGCCCGACTCACCGACGCAGCAGGTCGGGTCGCCGCTCGACGAGGCCTTCCCGCCCTTCGAGCACCTGGAGCCCATGCAGTCGCTCGACAACGTGTTCGGCGAAGACGACCTCCGCGCGTGGGCCCACCGCGTGCGGCGCGGCCTTCCCGACGGCAGCGCGGTCCGATGGGCCTGCGAGCTCAAGGTGGATGGCACGGCCATCAACTGCGTGTACCGCGACGGGGTGCTCGCGGTGGGCGCCACGCGGGGCACGGGAGCGGTCGGCGAGACCGTCACCCAGCAGCTGCTCACGCTCGACGACGTCCCGTACCGGCTCGCCGACACCGACCCTCCGAGCGTGATCGAGATCCGCGGCGAGGTGTACTACCCGGTCGAGCGGTTCAACCGCATGAACGAGGAGCGCATCGAGCGTGGCGAGGCCGCGTTCATGAACCCACGCAACGCCGCCTCTGGTGCGCTCCGCCAGAAGGACCCGAGCAAGGTGGCGGAGCGGCCGCTCGCCATGTGGATCCACGGCCTGGGTCGGGTGGAGGGACGGGAGTTCGCCACCTACTCGGAGTTCCTGGCCTGGGCGCGATCGGTGGGCCTGCCCGTGCCCGATGCCTCCACCGCCGTCGACACCGTCGACGAGGTGTGGGCGCTCATCGAGGACTTCACCGAGCGGCGGCACCAGTTCGGCTTCGAGGTGGACGGGGTCGTCGTGAAGGTGGACGACATGGCCCAGCGCGCCACCCTCGGCTCCACCGCCAAGGCCCCGCGGTGGGCCATCGCCTACAAGATGCCGCCGATCGAGCAGCAGACGATCCTGCGCGCCATCGAGGTGAACGTCGGGCGCACCGGGAAGGCCACGCCGTTCGCGGTGCTCGAACCCGTGGCGGTCGCGGGCGTCACGATCACCAACGCCACGCTCCACAACGAGATCCAGGTGCTCGCCAAGGACGTGCGCGTGGGCGACACCGTGATCGTGCGCCGGGCCGGCGACGTCATCCCCGAGGTGGTCGGCAGCGTGAAGGAGCGGCGCCCGGCCCGGGCGAAGGCGTGGAAGATGCCGGCCGCCTGCCCGGCGTGCGGTCAGCCCCTGGTCCGACCCGAGGGCGAGGGCCACCACTTCTGCGAGAACGTCGACTGCCCGAGCCGCATCGCGCAGTCGCTGATCCACCTGGCGTCGCGCGGTGCGCTCGACATCGAGGGGCTGGGCGAGAAGACGGTCACCCAGTTCCGGGCGCACGGGTGGTTGGACGACCTGGCCGACGTGTTCCGCCTGCCGTCCCGGCGCGACGAGATCCTCGCGCTGCCGGGCTGGAAGGACCGCAGCGTCGACAAGCTCATCGAGGGCATCCGTGCCGGTGCTCGGCGCCCGCTCGAGCGGTTGCTCGTGGCCCTCAACATCCGCCACGTCGGCCCCACCGTCGCCAAGGAGCTGGCCCGCCACCTGCGCACGATCGAGGGGGTCCAGCAGGCTCCGGCCGAGCAGATCGCCGGCATCGCGGGCATCGGGCCCACCATCGCCGCCGCGGTGCGGGCGTGGTTCGACACCCCGCGGAACGCTGAGCTCGTGCGGTCGCTGATCGAGCTGGGCGTTCGGCAGGACACCGACCTGGCCGAACCCGCCGCCGGCGCGTCGCTCGCCCTCGCCGGGCACACCTTCGTGATCACCGGCACCCTGGCGGGCTTCACCCGCGACGAGGCGAAGGAGCAGCTCGAGGCCCTCGGCGCCAAGGTCAGCGGCAGCGTGTCGGCCAAGACGTCCGCCCTCATCGCGGGGGAGGAGGCCGGGACGAAGCTCGACAAGGCCCGCGAGAAGGGCGTGCCGGTGCTCGACGAGACAGCCCTCGTGCGGCTCCTCGGCGGCGCCCGCGTGGAGGACGTCGCCGGCTAGCCCGGCGTCACGTCGCCTCGAAGCACCAGCTCACGGTCCGGTCGTTCGCGGTGCCCGGGCCCTCCGCGGCCTTCCACACCGTCGCCGTGATGCAGTTGAGGCCGGCCTCGAGCTGTTCGACCGCCTTGCCGTCGCCGGGGGTGAAGAACACCTGGTTCTGCTCCGGCACCCGGCGCTGGTCCTCGGTGGGGATGCTGACACCGTTCACGGCGAGGGTGCCGTCGTAGCCCGGCGCCAGGTCGATCCCCAGCTCCGCCTGCCGCAGCACCTCGTCGTTCGCCTTCGGGATGAGGTGCTCGACGATCTCCGACTGCGGCGTGTCGTCGGGGTGGCTCGTGTCGGTGACCGCGATGCCGATGCCGAGGGCGACCACGGCCGCCGCCAGCAGGCCGCCCACGAGGAGGCGATAGCGACCGCTCGACATGGGCGACGGCGCGGGCAGCTTCTCAGGCACTCGGGTCAGCCCTTCGGCAGCGTGGGGGACGGGAACGCGTGCAGCGACGATGACAGCAGGACGAGCACCGCGAGCGCCACACCGCCCAGGGCGAGCCGCACCGCCCCAGATGACTCCGAGGCCGCCATGGCCGCCACGACGGTGGTCCCCTCGAGGAGCAGCAGGCCGAACAGCGCGCCGGCGCTGAGCCGGAGCACCCGCCAGGCGAAGAGCCACTTCAGTCCCACGCACAGCACGAGGAACGACCGGAGCCCGGGCGTCAGCTCGGAGCGGCCCGCGACCAGGACGGCCTCCACCAGGGCTTCCAACGCCACCAGCCCGACGGCAGCGCGGAGCGTCCACGGCAGGACGACCTCCTCGGTGGACATCGATGCAGTCTGGCTCCTCCTGTTGCGCTTCGATGCACCAGGAGGCAGGAGGCGACCGGATACCCTCGCTCCGTGGTCATGTCCCGCATGACGGACCAGATCGGTCGCGTCCTGAGCGGGCGATACCGGCTCATCGCCCCCATCGGTACCGGCGCGTCCGCCCAGGTGTACCTGGCCGACGACGTCCGGCTCCGACGGCGCGTCGCCGTGAAGGTGCTCCACGCCGCCCTCGCCGAGGACGACGCGTTCCTCCGGCGCTTCCGGGCGGAGGCGCAGGCCGCCGCCGCGCTCAACCACCCGCACATCGTGGCCGTGTACGACTGGGGCGACGACGACGACGCCCCCTACATCGTCACCGAGTACCTCGCCGGTGGGAGCCTCCGTGCCGTGCTCGACCGCGGGGTGCTGCTCACGCCCTCGCAGGCGCTGGTCGTGGGGCTCGAGTCCACCCGCGCCCTCGACTACGCCCACCGCCGTGGCTTCGTGCACCGCGACATCAAGCCCGCCAACCTGATGTTCGGCGACGACGGACGCCTCCGCGTCGCCGACTTCGGGCTCGCCCGCGCGCTGGCCGAGGCGGCGTGGACCGAGCCGCAGGGGGCGGTGCTCGGCACGGCGCGGTACTCCTCGCCCGAGCAGGCGCAGGGCCAGCCCGTCGACGGCAAGGCCGACGTGTACTCGCTCGGCCTCTCGCTGATCGAGTGCGTCACCGGGAAGGTGCCCTTCGCGGCCGACACCACCATCGCCACCCTGATGGCCCGGGTCGGCAAGCCGGTGGAGGTGCCCGAAGCGCTCGGTCCGCTCCGCAACGCCCTCGAGCGGGCCGGTCTCCCGGACGCCGCTGACCGTCCCGACGCCGGCGAGCTGGGCATCGCGCTCATGGCCGTCGCCGAGCAGCTCCCCCGACCGGAGCCGCTGCCGCTCGAGGAGGTCGACCACGAGGATCTGGCGCCGGCGGACCCGGGACGCGACGCAACGATGCTGGGGGCCGCGGCCGTCGGCACGCGGCTCGCCGACGACGCCGATCCCACCGTGGTGGTGGACGCCACCGGCGTCGCCCCGGACGTCGCGCCCGCCGCTCCCCCCGAGTGGCTCGACGACGACCTCGTCGTCCGCACCGACGAGGACGATCAGCCGAAGCGCCGGTGGCCCTGGGCCCTGCTCGTCGCCCTGCTCGCCGTGCTGGTCGGCGGCGGCGCGGCCTTCGCGTGGTCGGCCATCAGCGTGCCCAGCCACGAGATCCCCGACCTCCGCGGCCTCACCGAGGCCGAGGCGCAGGCGAAGGCCGAGGAGCTCGGCTTCGACGTCGCGCGCCAGGAGGCGCGCGAGGACGGGTCGACACCGGGAACGGTCCTCACCACCAAGCCCGCGGCGGGTCAGGAGATGGACGAGGGCAAGACCCTCACGCTCGTGGTCTCCCTCGGCAACACCCTGGCGACCCTGCCCACCGACCTGGTCGGGAAGCCCATCGAGGAGGCCACGCAGCAGCTGAAGGACGCCGGTGGGTTCACGCCCAAGGTCACCGAGCAGGCATCCGAGGACGTGCCGAAGGGCGTGGTGATCGCGCTGGGCGAGGGCGTGCCGGCCCAGCTGCCCAAGCTCTCCGAGGTGCCGCTCGTCGTGTCGAGCGGCCCGGCGCCGCGCACCGTCCCCTCCGGGTTGGTGGGCGGCACCTTCGAGCAGGCGAAGGCCGCGCTCGAGGCCGTGCAGCTCACGGCCAAGAAGGTCGACGAGTTCAGCGACGACGTGGAGAAGGGCAAGGTGATCCGCGTCGAGCCCGGCGAGGGCCAGCAGGCGCCCCGGGGCAGCGAGGTCGCCGTCGTCGTGTCGAAGGGTCCCGACATCGTGAAGGTGCCGGCGGTGCGGGGCAAGTCGCTCGATGAGGCGGTCGCCGCCATCGAGGCGGCCGGGTTGGTCGTCGGGGATGCCTTCGGTCCGGCCAACGGGCATCCCTTCGCCACCAGCCCGAAGGAGGGCACCGAGGTGCGGCGCGGCACCACCGTCGACATCTACCTCGAGCGGTAGAGCCACTACGGTGCCCGTCGTGGGGGCACTCGACGGCAGGGTCGCGATCATCACGGGCGCCGGTCGAGGGTTGGGCCGGGAGCACGCGCTCCTCTTTGCCGCCGAGGGCGCTCGGGTGGTGGTCAACGACCTCGGTGACGTCGCCCAGGAGGTGGCCGAGGAGATCGGCGTCGCCGGCGGCCAGGCGGTCGCGTCGAACCATGACATCACGAGCTGGTCGGGCGGGGAGGCGCTGGTCGCGGCGGCCGTCGATGCCTTCGGTCAGCTCGACGTGCTCGTGAACAACGCGGGCATCCTCCGCGACCGGATGCTCGTGTCGATGTCCGAGCAGGAGTGGGACGACATCATCGACGTCCACCTCAAGGGGCACTTCGTGCCCACGCGCTTCGCTGCTGTGCACTGGCGGGAGCGGGTGAAGGCGGGGGAGGAGGTGCAGGCGTCGGTCATCCACACGTCGTCGACGTCGGGCCTGCTGGGGAACCCCGGCCAGACCAACTACGGCGCCGCCAAGGCGGGCATCGGGTCGTTCAGCATCATCTGCGCGCAGGAGCTCGCCCGCTACGGCGTCCGCTCGAACTGCATCGCACCGGCGGCGAGGACGCGCCTCACCGAGGCCACCCCCGGGCTGGGTGACGTCGTCGCCGCGCCGGGCGAGGGCTTCGACCTCTGGGACCCCGCCAACGTGTCGCCGCTCGTGGCGTACCTCGCCACCGCCGACTGCACGGTCACCGGCCGCACCTTCTTCGTGCAGGGCGGCACGGTGCGCGTCATGGAGCCCTGGCGCATGGGAGCACGGCTCGACCGCGACGAGCGGTGGACGATCGGGGAGCTGGAGAAGGAGATCCCGAGCCTGCTCGGCTGAGCCCGCCGACGGCGCGCGAAGTTCGCCGCGCGCCCGGTGTGGCCGGCGCATCTCCGTGTACGATCACGAACGCGAGATCGCTCGTGCCCGGCTCGCTGGGGCGGCGTGCTGGACGTGGCGTTCCCCAGCCGCCGCGATGAGGCCGCCGCCCCAGCCGGCCGGGCACGTCCGCGTCTCCGGTGGGAACGGGTGGGCCGGGCTTAGCCTGGCTCGATGCCTCGAGAGCTCGACGACCGCCCGGAGGTCGTGCACCCCGAGGAGCTGTCGATCGATGCGCCGGGCGCCGACGAGGTCGCCGTCGTCCCCTGGCCCCTCATGCTCCGAGCGCGCGTGGTCGACCGGATGGCGGACAGCCCGCGGTACCCGTGGATCGTCCTGTCTGTCGCACTCTTCGGGCTCTTCTCGGTCGGCTTCACCATCACGATCCTGTCGGTGTCGATCCCACGCATCGCCGACGAGCTGGGCAGCGACACCAGCACCGTCACCTGGGTCGTCACGGGCCCGTTGCTCGCGTTCGCGGTGGTGGGCCCGGCGATGGGGAAGCTCGGCGACCTCTACGGCCACCGCCGCATCTACGCGCTGTCGATGGCGTGCGTGTGCCTGTTCGCCGGGCTCACAGCCGTGGCGTGGAGCGCGGGGTCGCTCATCGCGTTCCGCACGTTGGGGGCGGCCACGGGAGCGGCGGTGGGGCCGGCCTCGATCGCGATCATCAACCGGATGTTCCCGCGGGAGCGACGGGTGCAGGCCATGGGGTACTGGTCCATGGTCGGCGCCGGCGGACCCGTGATCGGCGTCATCGCCGGCGGCCCGATCGTCGAGACGTTCGGCTGGCGGTGGATCTTCATCGCCCAGGTGCCGCTCACCTTCGCCGGCCTCGTGATGGCCCTCCTCGTGCTGCCGGAGACCGAGCGACGAGAGAGCACGCGCTTCGACTTCGCCGGCGCGGGGATCCTCGCCGTGGGCGCCACCTCGCTCCTCTTCGCCATCAACCGAGGTCCGAGCCTCGGGTGGACGAGCCCAGCCATCGTTGCGGCGTTCGTGGTCGCGCCGCTGGCCCTCGTGCTGTTCGTCGTCGTCGAGCGGCGGGTGGCGCACCCCCTGCTGCCGCTCGCCTACGTGCGGCGGCGGAACTTCTCGTTCTCGATCCTCACGCAGTTCTTCACGAACTTCGCCTACATGGGGGGGTTCGTGATCACGCCGATCTTCCTGGAGTCGGTGTTCGGCTACCCGGAGACGCGCGTCGGCGGTCTCATGATCGCCCGCCCCCTCGCGTTCGCGATCACGGGTCCGCTGGCGGGCTACGTCACCATCCGGGTGGGCGAGCGCCGATCGGCCGTGACGGGCGCCCTCTTCGTGGTGGCCTCGATGATGGCGCTGTCCACCGTCGCGCCCGGCTCCTCGGACCTGGTGATCATCGGCGCGCTCGCCCTCTCGGGGGTGGGGCTCGGCTGCTCGTCACCCGCGCTGACGGCGAGCATGGCCAACGCCGTCGAGGAGCGTGACCTCGGCGTGGCCGGTGCGTTCCAGCAGATGATGACCCAGCTCGGCGTGGTGCTGGGGATCCAGCTGATGCTGACGGTGAGCGTCGTCCGAGCCGACGCGGTGGGCGACGTGGCGGCCTACGGAGAGGCCTACCTGCTCGCCGCGGTCGTGGCGGCCGCCGGCGTGGTGTGCGCGATGTTCGTGCAGTCCACCCGGCGCGCCGAGGGCGCCCCAGAGGGCGCCCTCGTGCAAGACGTAGAAGCCGCGCTGGCCTGACTACGCGTCGGCGGTGATCTCCTTGATCTTCTCCGCGATCTCCGCGGCCGCGGGGTCCGGAGCGCCGGACTGCAGGGCCATCATCTTGGTCATGTCGCCCTGCACCTTGATCTTGCCGGCCATGAAGGCCTGCATCCCGGCCTGCGGGTTGCCGTCGACGAGGATCGCCTTCGCGGTGGAGTAGTCGAGGGTGACCGTGAGGTCGGCGCCGTCGAGGTGGCCGGTCTCCATCACCATCTCGCCACCGGAGGTGTCGAGGTGGGCGTTGATGGTGCCCTCGCCGAAGGGGACGTCGGTGATGATCTGGTTCATCTTCACCGAGTGGGCAGGAGCAGCGGTCTTGCCCGCGTACTCCTCGCGGATCGCCTTGGCGGCGTCCATCCACTCGTCGGACAGGAAGGGGTACTTGTCAGCCACGCGGCGGACCTCCAGCTCGGTGCTTCGTGGGCGGGGTTGGTTGGCTCGGGCACGGTAGCACCAAGGTTGCAGCGCGCGTGCAGGAACCTCGCCGCGCCCGCTGACCTGCGGGTTCAGGCGCTGGCGGTGAGGGCGGCCTCGCGGAGGGCGGTGCGGATGGCCTCCTCGTCGGCGGCCACCGAGTGCACCACGTAGCGGGCGACGAACGCCGCCAGCTCCGGGAGCGGCACCGTGATGCGCCCCGTGCGATGGAAGTGCGAGAAGTGCCCCACGGAACCCACCACGCCCAGAGCGAGGAGCGTGGGGTCCTCCTCCCGGATGGTGCCGTCGGCCTGGCCGGCCTCGACGATCCGCACCATGTCGTTGATGTGCTGCTGGGTGCCGCGGCGCATGACCTCGGTGAAGTTCCGGCCCTCCACCTCGAGCAGCGAGAAGAAGTGGGCGTGCTCGGCCATGAACAGGACCGAGACCTCGGTGCCTCGGTACAGGTTCACGAGCGGCGGAGCGTCCTCGCGCAGCGCCGCCCCCTGCTCGCGGCGCAGGTTGAGGCGGATGCTCCCCGCCAGCTCCTTGAACAGCGCTTCCTTGTTCTCGAAGTACCAGTAGAAGAGGCCCTTGGCCACGCCCGCCGCTCGGACGATGTCGATCACCCGGGTCTCGGCGTAGCCGCGCTCGGCGAACAGCTCCGCGGCGCGGTCGAGGAGCTGCTGCTTGCGCTCGAGCCCCTGGGCTGTCAGCCGGCGGTCCGGTTCCACGCGCAGAAGCGTGCCCGACCCTTGACCCGCGGGTCAATGTCGGCGGCTGAGCCGGTGGTACCGTCGCCCGGCATGGCTGCCGGCACCCGGGACGAGCGCCTCGCCGACCACGAGCGCAACCCGAAGTGGAAGAACCCCCCGCTGCTGATCGACATGTCGATCTGCATCAACTGCGACACGTGCATCCGGCACTGCCCGCCGCAGTTCGGCGCGATCTTCAACCACGGGATCGACGTCATCATCATCCCGGAGCTGTGCTCGGGCTGCGACAAGTGCCTCGAGCCCTGCCCGGTGGACTGCATCTACCCCGACCCGGACTGGACGCCGAGTCCGGACGACTGGTGGCAGGAACCCGCCACCGACGACCCGTACCGCTGACCGACCCCCCGCACCCGGGTCCCTGCCCGGGCCCCCCCGCAACTTGCGGCAGCGATCGACCGTCTCGCTCGATTCGCGCCGCAGGTTCGACCGGTCAGCGCGCCTGGGCGGCCCGGATCGCCGCTCGTACCTCACGGACGATCTCGTCCGGGCGATCCCGGAACGTCGCCCAGGTGAACCGGAGGACGACCCAGCCCTCGAGGACGATCCTGTTCTGGCGGGTCCGGTCGCGCTCGAACGTGTCGCCCTCCCGATGCACGCTCCCATCGAGCTCGATCGCGATGCGGAGGCCTGGGTACGCGAGGTCGATCTCGGCGATGAAGGTCCCGTCAGCGGCACGCAGCCGGTGGTGGAGGACCGGCTCTGGCAGGCCGTGCTCGAGGAGCAGCGCGATGACCAGGAGCTCGAAGTCGCTGTCGGTGACCTCGCTCCGATGCGCACCGCGCGCGATCACCCGGCGCAGGCGGCGGATCCCGGGCCGCCCGCGTCGGGCGTGGCGCGAAAGGGTGGCGATGAGCTGCGACCAATCGGTAAGCCGGAGCCGCCGCGCAGACTCGACCGCCCGAGCAAGTCGCTCGTCGCCCACGTACCGGGCGAGGTCCAAGAGCGTGCGGGAGGGGTCCGTGACGGGGATGCCCTCTCGGACGCGCTGTCCGCAGCGATCGAGGTCCGTGCTTTCATGTGACCGCACGCCTGCACGGCGGTACCGCCGGCCCCGAGGGATCGAGACCTCAGGCGTTCCCTTGTTGAACCCCTCCAGGCCCCAGAGCGCGGCGGCGGCTCGATGCGACACCAGCGCTCCGTCACCAGCTGCCAGCGCCGCGGCGAGCACCCTCGAGCTCCAGGTGGGAGGCAGCCCCGCGATGCGGTACACGTCGACGTCCATCCGGATGATGCGACCGGCCTTCGCGCGACCCAGCACCATGAGCCGGGTCATCCCGAGGTCGACCGCTTGCTGCACCGAGAAGAGGCCGTGCTGCGTCGCCGCCAGCTCGGCCACGGCCCGATCGACGTGTGACATCTGTGCTCCCGCGGCTGAACCGTGCACGGGGAAGCGCGGGCGACCGTACGCGTCCGGCGCTGACGTGCCAAGCCCCCTGATCGACGCGGCAACGTGCGGCAGCGATCGACCAAGGCGGTCGATCCCTGCCGCACGAACGCGAGCGTGCGCCGAAGCGTCGCGACCTGCGGCGGAGATCGACTCCGGTGGTCGATCCGTGCCGCAAGTTGAGGGTGTGGTGGTGGCGGGTACGGTGCCGGGCATGCCGCGGACACCTGCTGACGACGTCCATCCGATCCTTCCGGGGTGCGACGCCTGGTCGTCGCCGGGCGGTGGGCCGAACGGCGCCCTCGTGCTCCACGGCTTCACCGGCAGCCCCGTGTCGATGCGACCGCTCGCCGAGGTGTTGGCGGACGCCGGCTTCGCCGTGGAGCTGCCGCGGCTCCCCGGCCATGGCACCGCGGTCGAGGACATGATCGAGACCGGGTGGGACGACTGGCTCACCGAGGCGGAGCGGTCCCTCACCGCGCTGCAGGCGCGCGTGCCGGACGGGAAGGTGGTCGTCGCCGGCCTGTCCATGGGTGGCGCGCTCACCGCCGCCCTGGCCGAGGGCCACCCGGAGCTGGCGGGGATCATCCTCATCAACGCGCCGGTGGCCGTCCCCGACGAGCTGGCGGCCGCCGTCGAGGAGATGATGGCCGGGGGCATGGAGGTCATGGACAGCATCGGGGGCGACATCGCCGATCCCGACGCCGACGAGGTGTCCTACGGCGAGACGCCGCTGCGGCCGCTGCTCACGATGATCATGGCGGGCAAGGACGTCCGGGCGGGGCTGGCCGACATCACCCAGCCGACGCTCATCATCACGAGCCGCCAGGACCACGTCGTGAACCCCGAGGACTCGGACGTCCTGGCCAACGACATCTCCGGTCCCGTCGAGCGCATCTGGCTCGAGAAGAGCTTCCACGTCGCCACCCTCGACTACGACAGGGCCGAGCTCGAGGCGGCCGCCGTCGCGTTCGCCCAGCGCGTCACCGCCGGCTGATCACGCGTCGTCGCTGAGGCGATAGCCCACCCCGGGCTCGGTGACGAGGCGCGCGTCGGCGGGCGCGCCGAGCTTCTTGCGGATCTGGCTCGCGTACACCCGCAGGTAGTGGGTCTCGTGCCCGTACTCGGGCCCCCACACCTCCTGCAGGATCGCCCGGTGGGTGAGCACGCGGCCGGGCCAGCGGGCGAGCAGCGCGAGGAAGTCGAACTCCTTGGGGGTGAGGTCCACCTCGCGCTCGCCGACGAGCACGCGGTGACGGGCCAGGTCGACGAGCAGGTCGCCCACGCGCAGCTCGGTCGCCTCGTCGAGGGCTCCGGCCGCCGAGCGGTGGCGCAGCGCCACCCGAACCCGCGCCAGCAGCTCCGGCATCGAGAACGGCTTGGTGAGGTAGTCGTCGGCCCCCTCGTCCAGCGCGAGAACCTTCCGGTAGTCGGAGGCCTCGGCCGACAGCACGAGGATCGGCACCTGGCTCCACGCGCGGATGCGCCGGCAGACGTCGACGCCGTCGATGTCGGGTAGGCCCAGGTCGAGGATCACGAGGTCGGGCGGATCCGAGGCGACCGACTGGACGGCGCCCTCGCCGTTCTCGGCCTCCCGCACCTCGTAGTCGCGCGCTCGCAACCCCGCCGACACGGTCCGCCGGATGGCGGTGTCGTCGTCCACCACCAGGACGACCGTCATGCGCCCACCACCCCTCGGTGCACCGGGAGCGTGAACGTGAAGGTGGCGCCGCCGCCGAAGGTCCGCTCGACGCCGATCGTGCCACCGTGGGCCTCGACGATGGCCTTGCAGATGGCGAGCCCGATGCCGCTCGAGCCGCCGTCGGCACCGCGTTGGAACGCCTCGAAGATCTGCTCCTCCGCTCCCTCGGGGATCCCCGCGCCGCGGTCGGACACCTCGACGCGCACCGAGCCGCCGTCGGCCTTGGCGATCACCCACACGTCGGTCCCCGCCGGCGCGTGGCGGGCGGCGTTGGCGAGCAGGTTCGTGACGACTCTCTCCACGTGGGCGTAGTCGGCGTCCACCAGCGGGAGATCCCCAGGAAGACGGGTGCGCACGTCGAGGTCCGTGAAGATCGGTGCCAGCCGGCGCAGCCGGTCGGTGATGAGCTCCTCGAGGTCCACCGCCTGGCGGTCGGGGTGGAAGGCGTCCGCTTCGATCCGGCTCAACGACAGGAGGTTGTCGACGAGCCGGTCGAGCCGGTCGATCTCGTCGCACACCATCGTCAGCAGCTCGGAGCGCGTCTGCTCGTCGTACAGGACGCCGTCGCGCAGGTCGGTCGCCACGGCGCGGATCGACGAGAGGGGCGTGCGAAGGTCGTGCGAGACCGACCGCAGCAGCGCGCTGCGCTGGTCGTCGATGCGTGCCAGGTCGTCGGCGCGCTCGGCCCGCTCGCTGAGCTCGGCGCGCTCGTCGTGCATGGCGCGGAGCTGGTCCACCAGCACGCGGACCTCGGCCTCGCGCTGCTCCGCCTCGCGCCGTCGGTCGGTCTCCCGGGTCACCAGCACGCCCACGGTCGCGGCGACCAACAGGAAGGTGACCAGCGCCACCGTGTCCTCGACGGTGAGGACCTTGAGGTGGCCGTAGGGCGGGAGGAACACGAGGTCCAACACGAGCGCGGAGGCCACCGCCACGACGACGGCCGCTCGCGCCCCACCGACGATCGCACTCGCCCCGACGGCCACCGTGAGGGCCAGGGCGGGCGTGGCGGGGCTGAGGTGCTCGCGCAGCGGTAGCAGCGCCACGACGACGAGCGCGGCCAGGCCGAGCCCCGCGCCGATGCCGGCGGGGACGTGGGTGCCGAGGCCCGCCCGCGTCTCCATCGGTGCGATCTTTGCGCCTTCTTGATGGGCGGGGGGAACCGCTTGACGGTTCCTTGAGCCGCTCGGCGGTTGGATCAGCACATGGCCCTCGCCACGACCACGAACGAGGCACCGCTGCCGGTCCCTGCCGAGCTGGACGTGCCGCTGCCGCCCGACCGGCTCGGCTACCGGCTCAAGCGACGGGTGCTCGGTCCGCCGATGCACTCCGACGAGATGGAGCACCAGCGCCTGGGCAAGCCCACCGCGCTGGCGGTGTTCGCGTCCGACAACCTCTCGTCGTCCGCCTACGCCACCGAGGAGATCCTGCACGTCCTCATCCCGCTGGTGGGGGTGGCGGCGTTCTCGCTCGTCGTGCCCATCACCATCGCGATGGTCGTCGTGCTCGGGTTCCTGATCCTCTCCTACCGGGAGACGATCAAGGAGTACCCGTCGGCGGGCGGCGCCTACCTCGTCACGCGCGACAACTTCGGTGTCGTGCCCGCGCAGGTCGCCGGGGCGTCGCTGCTCACGGACTACATCCTCACGGTCGCGGTGTCCTCGGCGGCCGGCACCGCCGCTCTGGTGTCGGCGTTCAGCGGCCTCAAGCCGTTCACGGTCCCGATCGCGTGCTTCTTCATCGCGCTGATCGCCTACGGCAACCTCCGCGGCGTCAAGGAGAGCGGGCGGGTCTTCGCCGTGCCCACCTACTTCTTCATCGTCAACATGTTCCTGCTGCTCGGGCTCGGGCTCTACAAGCACATCGCCGGCGACCTGCCCGTCGTCGGCCTGCTGCCCGAGACGGCCGCCGAGTTCCATGGCGCCACCAACGCGCTGTTCTACGGGGCCGGCATCTACGGCGTGCTGCACGCGTTCGCGTCCGGCGGCGCCGCCGTCACCGGCGTCGAGGCCATCTCCAACGGCGTGCCGGCCTTCCGCGAACCGGCCTGGAGGAACGCGCGCCAGACCCTCGTCGTCATGGGCGTCGGCCTCGGGATCATGTTCCTCGGGCTGTCGGCGCTGGCCGCCCAGACCCACGTCGGCCCGTCGGTGACGGGTACGCCCACGGTCATCGCGCAGGTGGGCGAAGCCGTGTACGGCTCGAGCGACCTCGGGAAGGTGCTCTTCTACTCACTGCAGGCCGGCACGATGCTCATCCTCGTCATGGCGGCCAACACCGGCTTCGCCGACTTCCCCCGCCTGGCCAGCTTCCAGGCCGGCGACAGCTTCCTGCCGCGGCAGATGACGAAGCGCGGGCACCGGCTCGTGTACTCGAACGGGATCATCGTCCTCGCCGGGGTGGCCATGGTGCTCGTGATCGCCACCCGGGGCGTCGTCACCAACCTGATCCCGCTCTACGCCATCGGGGTGTTCACCGGGTTCACGATCAGCCAGGCCGGCATGGTGAAGCACCACTACACCCACCGCCACCCCGGCTGGCGCAAGAGCATCGTCATCCAGGGCGTCGGGTGCTTCCTGTCCTTCACGGTGCTCGTCATCCTCGGCATCACGAAGTTCGTGGACGGCGCCTGGGTGATCATCGTCGTGCTCCCGCTGCTGGTGATGTGGTTGCTGCGGCTGAACAACCAGTACGTGCAAGAGGCCGTGGAGCTGGAGCAGGACGTTCCCGCCGCGATCAAGGCCCCGATCCTCCGCCGTCACGTCGTGCTGGTCTTCGTCGATCGCCTCGACATGGCGACGGCCCGCGCCGTGCAGTACGCCCGCAGCCTCACGCCGGATGAGCTCCGGGTCGTGCACTTCGCCGTCGACGACCAGGTGGCGCGCGGCCTGGCCGATGAGTGGCGCCGCCTGGGGCTTTCCCGGGTCCCGCTCGACATCGTCGCGTGCCCCGATCGCCGGCTCAACCGGGCGGCGGTCCAGCACGTGGCCCGGGAGCTCATCGACGGGGAGACCGAGGTGAGCGTGCTGCTGCCCGATCGCAAGTACCGAGGGATCTGGCACCGGCTGCTGCACGATCGCACCTCCGAGGCGCTGCTCGAGGACCTCTCCCATCTCGCGCACGCCAACGTCACGACCGTCCCGTTCCAGCTCGGCACCGAGCTCGACGCCTCGCCCGCGGAGGTGGAGCAGGTCCTCGCCCAGGATCGGGTGCTGATCCCGGCGGGGAGCAACGGCCACGAGCCCCGTCCACCCCTGACGGACGCCAGTGGCCTCACCCGCATCGCCGACGTCCGCTGGCGAGACCACGTCACCATCGGCGGCGAGGTCCGCTCCGTGCGCATCGTCTCGCAGCACGACTCCCCGACGCTGGAGCTGGTGGTGGACGACGGCTCGGGCGCGCTGTCGATCGTCTTCCTGGGGCGACGCAGCATCGCCGGCATCGACGTCGGCACCCGCCTCCGCGCCACCGCCACGCTCGGCGTGTTCAAGGGCCGGCTCGCCATGCTCAACCCCGTGTACGAGCTGCAGCACCGCTAGCGCGATGAGATCGGGGCGGCCCGATCGTCTGATCCGTGTGACCCTCCTGGACCGGCCTCTACCCTTGAGGCCCATGACCGCCCTCGCCATCGACCTCGAGGCGGAGCTCACGACCCACCGGCGTGAGCTCACCGGCTTCTGCTACCGCATGCTCGGATCCGGCGCGGAGGCGGAGGACGCCGTCCAGGAGACGTACGTGCGCGCCTGGAAGGCCTTCGACCGGTTCGAGGGCCGCTCGTCGGTTCGGTCGTGGCTGTACCGCATCGCCAACAACGTGTGCATCGACATGCACCGGGCCCCGCAGCGCCGCGCCCGTCCGATGGACCTCGGCCCGTCGTCCACCCTTGCCACCGCCGTGCTCACGCCCCAGGCCGAGAACACCTTCGTGCAGCCGATCGCCGACGACCGCGTGATCGACCTCGAGGCCGACCCCGCCGACGTCACCGCCGCCCGAGAATCGATCCGGCTGGCGTTCGTCGCCGCCCTCCAGCACCTGCCCGCCCGGCAGCGCGCCGTGCTGATCCTCTGCGAGGTCCTCCGGTGGCAGGCCACCGAGGTCGCCGAGCTGCTCGACAGCACCACGGCGTCGGTGAACAGCGCCCTCCAGCGGGCCCGGGCCACGCTCGCCGCGCTGGAGCCCGAGCAGCTCGACGCCGTGCTCGACCGCGAGCACGAGGCGCTCCTCGAGCGCTACGTCCAGGCCTTCGAGGCCTACGACATGACGGCGCTCGCCGCGCTCCTCCGCGACGACGTGGTGATCTCGATGCCGCCCCACGACCTCTGGCTGCAGGGCATCCCCGAGGTCATCGGCTGGATGGAGGGTCCCGGCCACGGCTGCGCGAGCTCGAAGCTCATCCCGGTGTCGGTGAGCGGCACCGCCGGGTTCGCGAGCTACAAGCCGGCGTCCTCAGGCCGTCGCGAGCCCTGGGCCATCCAGGTGATCGAGGTGAAGGACGGCCGCATCTCCGGCCACCACAACTTCATCTACCCGGAGCTCTTCGCCGAGCTCGGCCTGCCGCCCCACCTCGACGGCTGACCGGATCCGCCCCCGGCCACGGCCCCGGGCGTACCGTCACTGCAGACGGCACGGGAGGCCCTGTGGAACCCACCACTGCGTATCCGGTCAGCTTCACCTTCGACCCACCTGACCGCATCGCCCGTTGGCGCCCGCTGCTCTCATGGCTCCTCGTCATCCCGCACGCGTTCATCCTCTACTTCGTGCAGCTGGTGGCCTCGTTCTGCGTCCTCATCGCGTGGTTCGCCATCCTCTTCACCGGGGAGCTCCCGGAGGGGCTTGCCCGCTTTCCCGTGCTGCTGCTGCGGTACCAGACCCGGGTGATGACCTACGGCATGTTCATGCAGGAGGAGTACCCCCCGTTCGAGTTCCCCTCCGAGGAGACCGACGTGGGCGACTACCCGAGGCTGCGCGTCGACGTGGACGCCGCGCTCACCCACCGGAACCGCCTCACCACGTTCTTCCGTGGGCTGCTCGTCATCCCGCACGCGATCGTGTTGGGCTTGCTGGGCGTCGCCGCCGCGTTCGTGATCTTCATCGCCTTCTTCGCCGTGCTGTTCACGGGGCGGTGGCCCGACGGGTTGCGCGACTTCCTGGTCGGCTACGTCCGCTGGCTCACCCGCCTCAACGGGTACGCGATGCTGCTCACGGACGAGTACCCGCCCTTCTCCACGAGCTGACGGGCCCGCCCTCAGGCGACCAGCTCGCTGGTGAGCCCCACGAGCTCGATCAGCTCGCGCAGGTCCTGGTGCACCTGGCGGAGCCGGATCGACCAGCCGAAGCGCTGGGCGGCGAGCTGCACGCGGAGCAGGTCGTCGACCAGCGCCAGGTCGCACCCGCCAGGGGCGTAGACCGGTCCGAGGAGCACCTCGCGCCCATCACGGCGGAGCACGACCACCGCCGTCGGCCGCGCGTCCTCACCCATGCACCTCTGACGGCGCGGCGCGGCGGAAGTCACCGGGCCGGCCCGCGGTCAGAGGAGCCGCTCCGACGCCAGGTCGGCGCCCGCTCGGAGCGACCGGAGCTTCTCCCACACCAGGCTCGGAGCCACGTCGCCGATGCCGGCCGTGGTGTCGAAGCCGCAGTCGGTCCCGGCGATGACCCGGTGGGGGTCTCCGACGGCGCGGACGGCGCGCTCGATGCGGTCGGCGACGACCTCGGGGTGCTCGACGTAGTTGCTCGTCGTGTCGATCACCCCTGCCACCAACGCCATCCCTTCTGGCAGCGGACGCTCCTCGAAGCTCCGCACCTCGTGGGCATGGCGCGCGTTGGCCATCGAGATCACGAGCGCGCCGACGTTCGCGTCGTAGAGGAGGGGCTGGATGTCGGCGAACGAGACGTCGTGGGTGTGCGGCCCCTCGTAGTTGCCCCAGCACACGTGCAGCCGCACGTGGGCGGGGTCGATGCCCTCGAGGGCGCCGTTGATGGCGTCGACCACCAGCTCCACCCAGGCTTGGAACTCCGACAGGGGTCGGTCCCAGAAGAGGGTGTGCCGCTCGAGGGCCAGGTCGGGCGCGTCGATCTGGAGGAGCAGTCCGCGCTCGACGATGGCCTGGTACTCCGTGCGGAGCGCCGCGGCGACCGCCCGGACGTACTCCTCCATCGACGGGTAGTGCCGGTTCTGCATCGCCGACGCGACGATCCCCGGGGAGCAGGCCGTCATGAACGTGCGCGGGAACGGCGCGCCGGCCACCAGCGCGCACTCGGCGTCGAGCTCGCTCGTGTCGCGGTAGGCCACGTCACCGATGGCGGCGGGCGCCGTCATCAGGCTCACCTTGATCCGGGCGAACCGGGGGGCAGCGAGGGCCAGGAAGTCGGGGTGCTCGGCCAGGTCGCGCATGAACGGGCGCTGGCTCGTGTCGCCGAACCCGGTCATGCGGTGCTGCACGTAGGTGACGAAGCTCTCGCGTGCCTGCTCGCCGTCGTTGCCGATGTCGATGCCGACCTCCACCTGCTTCGCGATGACCGCGGCGGTCGCCTCCTCGATGGCTGCCTGGAACCGGACGGGGTCGACCTCCTCGCCACGGCTGCGTCGCCCGTGCATGTCGGCCAGCTCGTCGGGCCGCGGGAGGCTCCCAGCATGGGTGATGAGGAACCGCGACTCGCTCGTGAGCATGGACGGAGTCTGACGTACCGTGCAGACATGAGCGACGTGCGTCCGGCCGGCCCGGAGGACCGCGACCTGGTGGCCCGGATCGCGGCTGAGGGCTTCTACGCCGATCCGGTCATGGGATGGGTCTTCCGCGACCCCGACCGACGGCTGGCGCAGCTCGTCAACGTGATGGGTGGGCTGTTCGACGACATGGTCCCCGACCGTGGCACCGTGCACGTCGTCGAGGGCGCGTGCACCGCCCTCTGGCGCCGACCCGACTTCGACCAGCTGCGACCGGCCAGCGCGCGCCTGCAGGACGCCGAGCCTCCGCCCGAGGTCGTCCCGGACCTCTTCACCGACGAGGAGGTGGAGCGGTTGATCACCCTCGGCGGCGTGATGGCCGAGGGCCACCCCCACGAGCGCCACTGGTACCTGAACGTCGTGAGCACGCTGCCGAGCCACCAGAGCCAGGGGCTGGGCACGGCGGTCCTCGCCCCCGTGCTCGACGACGCCGACGACAACGGCTGGCCCTGCTACCTCGAGTCGAGCAACCCCCGCAACGTGAGCCTGTACCTCCGCCACGGGTTCGTGGAGACCGGTGAGCTCCCGCTCCCCGACGGTCCGTCGCTCATCCAGATGTGGCGGGAGCCACAGGACTGAACCGCTCGATCGCGTTTCCCGGACCCTGTAGGCGCACCCCTACGATGGTCCGCTCATGGCTTCGATCTCGCGGGAAGAGGTGGCGCACGTCGCCAAGCTGGCGCGCCTCCAGCTCACCGACGAGCAGCTCGACACGTTCACCCCGCAGCTCGCCGCGATCCTCGAGCACGCCGCCGACGTCGAGGCCCTCGACCTCACCGGCGTGCCGCCCACGTCGCACCCGTATCCCCTGGTCAACGTCGTGCGCGACGACGTGGTGCACGACAGCGGGATGCGGGACGCCGTGCTCGCCGAGGCACCGGCCGCCGAGGACCTCATGTTCCGGGTGCCGCCCGTCCTCGGCGAGGCTCCGTGATGACGGCCGTCGAGATCGCGGCGGCGGTGCGGGCCGGTGACCGCACCGCGCGATCGGTGGTCGAGGAGCACCTGGCGGCGATCGACGCCCGCGAGGCCGAGCTGCACGCCTTCAACCTGGTGCTGGGAGACGAGGCCCTCGCCGCCGCCGACGCCGTCGATGCGGTCATCGCCGGGGGAGGGGATCCGGGCCCGCTGGCCGGCGTGCCCGTCGCGCTGAAGGACAACCTGTGCACGGCCGGCGTGCCCACCACGTGCTCGTCGAAGATCTTGAACGGCTGGAAGCCGCCCTACGACGCCACCGTCGTCGAGCGCCTCGCGGCCGCGGGGGCCGTGGTGATCGGCAAGACGAACCTCGACGAGTTCGCCATGGGCTCGTCAACGGAGAACAGCGCCTTTCAAAAGACGCGCAACCCGTGGAACCCCGAGTACACCCCCGGCGGCTCCAGCGGCGGCTCCGCCGCCGCCGTCGCCGCCGGGGAATCTGTTTGGGCGCTCGGCACCGACACGGGTGGGAGCGTTCGCCAGCCCGCGTCGCTCTGCGGGGTCGTCGGGCTGAAGCCGACCTACGGCCGGATCAGCAGGTACGGACTGATCGCGTTCGCCTCGTCGCTCGACACGATCGGGACGTTCACGCGAAGCGTCCGCGATGCGGCGTCGCTGCTCGGCGTCATGGCGGGGAAGGATCCACGCGACGCCACCTCGCTCGATGCGCGGGTTCCGGACTATTCGCAGAGCTTGCATGAGGGCGTCTCCGGTCTCCGGATCGGCGTGCTCCAGGAGGCGTTCGGCG
>JBJMHD010000142.1:0-4339 GCA_045807565.1 Acidimicrobiales bacterium
GGGGGCCTGGGCGTCCCGGGCTCGGCCGTCGCCGACGGCGGCGTCTGCCTCGACATGCGGGGGATGCGGGAGGTCAGCGTCGACGCCAGCTCGGGCACCGCGCTGGTGCAGGGCGGCGCGACCTGGGGCGAGGTGGATGCCGCCACGCAGGAGCACGGCCTCGCCGTCACCGGTGGGCGGGTGTCGACCACTGGCGTCGTGGGCCTCGCTCTCGGGAGCGGCAGCGGCTGGCTCGAGCGCGCGTTCGGGTTCGTGTGCGACAACCTGGTCGCCGCCACCCTCGTCACCGCCGACGGGCGCGTCGTCAGCGTCACCGACGAGAGCGAGCCCGAGCTCTTCTGGGGACTTCGAGGAGGAGGCGGCAACTTCGGCGTGGTCACCGACTTGACCCTGCGGCTCCGCCCCCTGGGCCCGATCGTCTACGGCGGCATGCTCCTCTACCCCGCCCAGATGGCCGGCGAGCTGGTGCGCACCTACCGCGACTTCATGACCGCCGCACCCGACGAGGTGGGCAGCGGCCTGGCGTTCATCACGGCGCCACCCGAGGACTTCGTCCCGGAGCCGGTGCGCGGCCAGCCCGTGGTCGGCATCGTGTGCTGCTACGCCGGCGACGCCGCCGACGGGCCGGATGCCTACCGGGTGTTGCGCGAGCTCCCGTACCTGGGCGTCGACATGCTGGGCGAGATGCCCTACGTCGCCGTGCAGCAGCTGCTCGACCCGCCCAACCCCAAGGGCATGCAGAACTACTGGACCGCTGACTTCTTCGCCGAGCTCCCCGACGATGCGGTCGACACCCTCGTGGGCCGCGCCACCCAGCCGGTGTCGCCGATGACCCAGTTCATCCTCGTCCCCGGCGGCGGCGCCCCGTCACGGGTGGCTGAGGACGCCATGGCGTTCGGGCAGCGGGGCGCGCCCTTCAACATGCACTACCTCTCGATGTGGGCCGACCCGGCCGACACCGAGAAGAACATCGCGTACACGCGCGACACGGCCAACGCCATGAAGCCATGGACCACCGGCCGCGCCTACCTCAACTTCATCGGCGACGAGGGCGCGGGCCGGGTGGAGGCGGCCTTCGGCCCCGAGAAGTACGCGCGCCTCAGCCGCCTCAAGCGAACGTGGGACCCCACCAACCTCTTTCGCCACAACCAGAACATCGCGCCCGCCGCCGTGGCGTAGGCGCGCCGCCCTTCAAGCGGCGGTGATGCGCCAGCCCTTGCGCTTCACGAGGGTCGAGCGCTCGGGCCACTCCTCCTTGGGCAGCGGATCGACGCCGAGCGGCGGCGGGCTGATGAAGCGTCCGGAGATCTCGCCGCCACCGGTGATGCGGGTGACCTTGGTGTCGGCGTCGTAGTGCCATCCCTGCGAGCACACCTTGAGGGCCTGCCCGGTCTCCCACGTGATGGCCACGAACCAGCCGGGGCAGCCGATCGACGTGCAGCGCTGGCGCGGGCCCGTCATGCGTCCCTCGATGGCGCCGGACTTGGACCAGACGACGAGCCCCTCGGCCACCTTGCCCTCGGCGTCGAGCGGGAAGTCCTCCGGCCACAGCCCGGGGCTGGCCTTGTGGGACTGCGCCCGGCTCCGGTTCGGCGCGATCGGGGTGATCGCCCCGAACTGCACCCAGCTGCCGCAGCGGTCGCAGCGGTAACCGGGCTCGCCGTCGCGCCGCTCGAGGCGGAGGTCGGCATCGGAAAGGCACTGCGGGCACTCAGCCATGGGGGCTCCCTGCACTCGTCATGATCGGCAAGTGCCGTCCAAGGCCCCCAGTCTCCCGCGTTCGAGCGACCAGCGCCCCATCGGGTGTTGTCAGCCGAGGTGGACGAGGGTCTCGTGGAACGGGTCGGAGTAGTGGTCGGCGAACAGCTTCGCCACCAGCTCACCGCGGCTGCTCACGCCGACCTTGTCGAACACGGACTTGATGTAGTCCCGCACGGTGTGGGCGGACAGGAACAGCTCGGCGGCGATCTCCGGCGTGGAGCTGCCCCGGGCGATGGCCTTGACCACGTCGCGCTCGCGGGGGGTGAGCCCGTACGCCTCGATGATGATGGGCGCCAGGTCGCCGCTCTTGGCGGGCTCCACGACGATGGCCACGTGGCCGTCGCCCGACGCGCTGTCGAGCACCGACGCGTGCAGGACGAGCCAGCGACCTGACCGGTCTCGCAGGCGGAGGCGTGCCTCGCGGTTGTCACGCCCGGCGGCCAAGGCGTGCGCCCTGGCGATGAGCGGGATGATGGGGATGGCTGCTTCCACGTCGGGGTGGTGCAGGCCGGCGAGGTGCTCGAACCAGTCCCGGTCGGGCTCCTCGCCGTAGATCTCGGCGAGCCAGCGGGAGGCGGCGTCGTTGGCGGACACGATGCTGCCCTCGCGGCTGAAGAGCATCAGACCCGGCGCGTGGGTGAAGCCCGGGGTCGGTGCGGAGAGCGCGGCGTGGGTGCGGAACCCGGCCGCCACGATCGGCGAGACCGCCTCGAGGAGGGCCACCTCCTCCGGCCCGAAGGGATCGCGCCCGGGCTCGCGAAAGAGCCCGGCCACGCCCCAGGCGCGCCCGCCGGCGCGGAAGACCACGCGCAGCTCGTCCTCGTAGCCCTGCGGGTGCAGGAAGTCGCGGTAGCGCGCGCTGCGCATCGGCCGGTCCCCGGTGGCCGTGCGCAGGGTGGCGGCGGCAGCATCGCCCCGAGCCAGGTCGGCGAACAGGTTGGCGTCCTGCTCGTGGAACTCGCCGAACCAGAAGGTGTTGCAGTAGCCGTCGTCGAGGTGCTCCATCCGCGACGGCGCCACGGCGAGGAGCGTGGCGGGGTCGAGCCCGAACCACATGCCGCCGTCGTAGGGCACGGCCTTGCCGATCTCGGTGGCGACGCCCTCCAGCAGCTCGTCGGCGTCGGCCGCCCGGGTCGTGATCCTCTCGACTGCCTCCACGACACGCGGCAGCAGCATCGTTCCGCTCGCCATGGGGAGACAGTACGCCTGCGAGGCCCTGTCGTGACCCCCCTTGGTGGGGGGTTCAGCCGCTCGGACCCCCCGAAAAAGGGGTCCAAACGCCCATCAGATCCTCTCGGACGTGGGATCGCCGCCGACGGCTCGTGAGCGCATCGTCAGCACTCGACGAAGCGACCCCAAGGAGCTGCCATGCAGACGACCCCCGTCCCCACCACCGCCCCCGTCAAGGTGGCGCCCGACACCTACCTCATCCCGAACCTCGCCGCCGCCGAGCCCGGCACCTTCGTGCCGGTGAACTCGCTGGTGATCCTCGGCGAGGAGCCGATCATCGTCGACACCGGCGCACCGGTGCACCGCGAGCACTGGCTCGAGCAGGTGTGGAGCCTGGTCGACCCCGAGGACGTCCGCTGGGTGTTCCTCAGCCACGAGGACGGCGACCACACCGGCAGCCTCGACCAGGTCCTCGAGGCGGCGCCGCAGGCGAAGCTCGTCATGAACTTCTTCAGCATGGAGCGCCTGGCGCTCGAGCGGCCGGTGTTCCCCGAGCGGATGATCTGGCGCGAGCCCGGCGAGTCCTTCGACGCCGGCGACCGTCGCCTGCACCTCTTCCTGCCGCCGATCTTCGACGGGCCCGCCACCCGCGGCATCTACGACGACAAGACCGGCGTGCTGTGGGCGGTGGACACCTTCGCCGCACTGACCACCGGCGCCGTCCACCACGTCGACGACCTGCCCAAGGACCTCTACGAGGAGACGTTCACGTTCTTCAACAGCCTCGTGTCGCCCTGGCACCAGTTCCTCGACCCGGCCAAGTACAACGCCCACGTCGACACCGTCGAGGCGCTGAAGCCCCGGGCCATCGCCAGCGCCCACGGCCCGATCCTCGTGGGCGACCAGATCCACGACGCCTTCGACCGGGTCCGCGCCCTCGCCGGCCAGCCCATCATCCCGCCGCCCGGCCAGGAGGCGCTCGACCAGCTGCTCGCCGCCGCCATCACCGAGCCCGTCGCCTGAGCCGACGGCACCGAACCCCCAGGAGATCCCGATGTCCCTCACCACCACCATCGGCCGGCGCTCGGCGCTGGCCGTCGGCATCGCCCTCGCCGCGGCGCTGTGCCTCACCTCCCCCGCCGGCGCCGAGCGGCCGCCCAAGCTGCTCGTCACCGGCGGCGAGGAGTGGTTCACCCATCCCCTCGGCTGGTACGAGGTCGTGCGCGGCCCGGCCGACGTGCAGGTGGGCAAGCAGGGCTTCAGCGGCCGGCTCACCGCCACCGTGCAGCCCGACGACCGAGCCATGCCCGTTGCAGGCGAGTGCGAGCGCGGCATGGTGTCGCTGTACGTCGAAGGCGACGACGCCCTGCTCGAGCTCACCGGCGTGGGCGACGTCTGTGCCCACCAC
>JBJMHD010000143.1:0-5564 GCA_045807565.1 Acidimicrobiales bacterium
TCACCACGTGCGCTTCACGGGTGGCGGGATCCAGCGGGGGTCGACGTCGTCGCGTGGCTCGAGGGGGTTCATGGCGAGCTCGATGCCGCTCCACACGGTGTGGGAGCTCCCGAAGAAGAGCAGCGGCGTGAGGAGGGCCACCGCCACACACGGGATCGCGATCGGTGCCCAGCGCCGCTCGTCGATGGTGAGCAGGAACGCCACGAGCATCGTGACGAACAGCAGGCCCAGGGTGACGATCATGTTGATGCCGACGGCGCCGAGCCAGTGCCCCTCCTCGCGCTGCAGCGGGAAGTTGCACCGCGGGCACCGCTCGCGCACCTGGAAGAAGCTCTCGAAGACGCCGCCGCCGCCGCAGAGCGGGCACCGCCGGCGAAGTCCTCGGCTGAGGAGCCGGCGGATCGTCAGCGGCTTCGGGTGAGGGCCCTCCATCGCGCCGAGGATCGCGCGCCGGCGGGGTAGGTGGCCATGGCGGTGGGCACGAGGGCGCCGAGCACGAGCGCGGCCAGGAGGATCGCGACGAGGGTCACCGGATGCCGGCGGGGGTCGAGGGCCTCCGGCAGGTGGGAGAGGCCGAGCGGGCCGGCGGCGTCGTCGTAGCGGTCGAAGCGCTCCTCCCGCAGGGGCTCGAGGGGCTGGCGAGCCAGCGCCGCCGTCTCCTCGGGGAGCGCCTGGATGGCCTCCTCGGCGGGCGGGGGCGGCAGCGGCTTGCCGTCGGCGGTGCCGAGCGCAGCGGTGAACCGCGTGGAGCGGAGGCCGAGCGCTCGGGCGAAGCTCCGGCCGTCCACCACCCGATTGCCCGCTGAGCCCTCGAGGGTGACCTCGAGCGCTCGAGCCGAGGGCCCTGCCTTCGTGACCTTCGCGTTGGTGACGGTGCCGGGGTAGCCGAAGCGGCCGGCCAGGTCGTCGAAGCCGACGGCCAGCTTCCAGGGGAGGGGGTTGTCGGTGGTGTAGCGCACGTTCCGCAGGTACGGGTAGGTGCCGTCCGGCGTCCCGAACCCCTCGAAGGTGTTGGCGGAGTAGCCGCCCGCGTCGGCCGAGTACACGGCGGACGCCAGCTTGCCGCCGAAGGTGAGGACCCGCCGGCTCGTTGCCGCGACGGCCGCGTTCTGACCGGGCGACTCGGCCGTGGCGCCCACGTAGACCTGGCAGCGTGCGTCGTCGCAGATCTCGCCCCCCGCTTGCATGGCTCGCAGGGCGTAGGTGCGTGCGGCCACCGTCTGGGCCTGCACCGCAGCGGGCGGCCACGTGCTGGGCACCTCGGCCATGCCCCGGAGGTAGTCCTCGACGCCCACGATGTTGATGAGGCGGAGGCCGCCGCCGGCGTTCGCCTCGATCGCGCCGCGGTACGCCCGCCCCCGATCGTCCACGTGGGTGACGCCGCCGCCGGCGGGGACGGCGAACACGGGCTGGGAGGCGCTGGCGGTGGTGGATCCCGAGGCCGGCGGGGCGGTCGTCGAGGGGGTGCCGCCACCCCCGCCACCACCCCCACCGCCACCGCCACCGCCACCTCCACCTCCGCCACCGGTGGTGGTGGTGGTGGTCGTGGGCTGGGTGGTGGGGGTCGTCGGCGTCGTGGTGGTGGGCTCACAGAGGACGACGAGGGCGCAGGGGTCGTCTCGGTACGCGGTGGCGGTCGCGGCCGACTGGCCGGCCATGAGCGGCGTGACGCGGTAGGCGCCGTCGTAGGTGATGCGCACCCGGCCGCCCGGTCCGACCCGGACGGGGAAGCCCGAGGCCTGCGGACCGGACGGTGCGCTGCGCACCTCGCCGCCCTGCGGGAAGGTGAGCGTGGTCGTGCTGACGGCGGGCTTGTGGACGGCGACGTGCATGGTGCCGGTGGCCTCACCGCGCTGTGCGCCCGGATAGAACGTGGAGAGGATCTGGTCGGCGGACCGGCCGGTGCGGGCCATGTACTCGGCGCCCCACTGCGACAGGCCCACCCCATGGCCGTAGCCGGTCCCGTCGAGCACCAGCACCGGGACCGCGGCCTCGGCCGCGGTCGCCGGCACGAGGCCGAGCGCGGCGAGGAGCACGGCCACGCCCAGCAGTCGCGACAGCCACCGGATACCCATCTCTCTCTGCATTCGGGGCGGAGGCGCGGTCTCCTGCCTTCGCGGCCACCACCAGTAGCCTCCACGCCGTGGAGGACGAGCTCCCGCCGGGCGCAGAGGGTGCAGAAGGTGCAGACGGCGCAGACGGTCCGCCCGCGGTCGGCGGCATCCCGCCCCTCCCCCCGGAGCTGTCCGCCCGGGAACGCGAGCTCCGGTCCCTGGTGGACGCGGGCGCCGGCTCGCCCGAGGAGCTCCGGGCCCTGGCGGCCAAGCTCAAGGAGCAGCGCAGCTACGAGGAGACCCTGTGGCAGCGCGAGGTCAAGCCCGCGCTGATCAAGTCGAAGAAGAAGCGCATGAGCCTCGCTGACCTGCGGCCCGAGGGCGGCGAGGGCGACCGGCACACGTTGGTGCTCGGCCTGACGCTCCTCGGCGGCGTGGTCCTCCTGTTCCTGATCGCCACCCTGACGAGCTTCCTCGTGCTCCTCGTGGGAGCCGCCGCCGTGCTCGTGTACGCGTGGTACCACGGGCTCCGCTCCGGCAAGGGCGGTGCACCGGAGCCGCCTGCGCCGGAGGCCCCCGACTGAGCCCTGGGTACCCTGCGGCCGTGCCCCGCGGCCGGACGGCGACGATGCTCACCCAGCACTGGGACGGCCGCGCCCTGCGACGGCGGCCCGACCGCCTGATCGTCGAGGAGCCCCTCGAGGTCCGCCTCGACGACCACCTGGTCGGCACCACCATGCGCACCCCGGGGCACGACTTCGAGCTGGCGGTCGGGCTCGTCCACGGTGACGGGCTCCTCGCCGGCGCGCCCGTGGTGAGCTGCCGCTACTGCGCGACGGGCAGCGCGGTCGACAGCGAGTTCAACGTGGTCACCGTCGACACCGGGGGCACCGCGCCGGTTCCGACGGCGCGGGTGGCCACGGCGTCCACCGCCTGCGGGCTGTGCGGCTCCACTGCGATCGACGAGCTGCGTGATCGCATCGCACCCATCCCCGTCGGCGCGCCGTGGGCGATCGAGCTCCTCGCCCAGGTCCCGGCGGTCGTGCACCCCGGGCAGGACCTGTTCGCGAGCACCGGCGCGGTGCACGCCGCGGCTGCCTTCGATCGCTCCGGCGCTCCGCTCGTGGTGCGCGAGGACATCGGTCGCCACAACGCGGTCGACAAGGTCGTCGGCCGCCTGCTGCTCGACGGGCTGCTCCCCGCCACAGACCTCGGGCTCTACGTCAGCGGCCGAGCCGGCTTCGAGATCGTGCAGAAGGCGTGGGCGGCGGGCTTCAGCGCGGTGGTCGCCGTGAGCGCGCCGTCGGCGCTGGCGGTGGACGCGGCGCGGCAGGCAGGCATCACCCTGGTGGGCTTCGTGCGAGGCGAACCGCCGATCGCCAACCTGTACAGCCCCGCCAGCACGAGCTGATGGGGCTTCGCGAGCAGCTGCGCGGCTGGCGACCCTCCGGCTGGGTGAGCTGGCGCCCGAACGGCATCGGCCTCCAGAAGCCCCGCCACTACCGCGACATGGCGAAGGTGGCGTGGGCCAACCGGGCCCATCCGAAGTACGCGGTGGACGTGCTCCGCAAGGGAGCCTGCGACGGTTGCGCCCTCGGCGTCGCCGGCCTGCACGACTGGACGATCGACGGCGTGCACCTGTGCACCACGCGCCTCCAGCTCCTCGAGCTCAACACGTCGGACGCCCTCGACCCCGGCCGGCTGGCCGACGCGGAGGCGCTGGCGAGCCGCTCGTCGACCGAGCTCCGACGTCTCGGGCGCCTCGGTCACCCGATGCGTCGACGCCGGGGCGACGCTGGGTTTCGCCGCATCACATGGGACGAGGCGCTCGACGCGCTGGCGGGCGCGCTGCGGGCCACGAGCCCTGCGCGCGTCGCGCTCTACCTCACGTCCCGAGGCATCACGAACGAGACGTACTACGTCGCCGGCAAGGCGGCGCGGGCCATGGGCATCGCCAGCATCGACTCCGCCGCTCGCGTGTGTCACGCACCGTCGACCGTCGGCCTCAAGGACACGATCGGGGTCGCGGCGGCCACCTGCTCGCTCCAGGACGTCATCGAGAGCGACCTCGTGGTGCTGTGGGGCACGAACCCCGCCAACAACCAGCCCGTCTTCATGAAGTACCTGTACCTGGCGAAGCAGCGGGGCTGCCGGGTCGTGGTGGTCAACCCGTACCTGGAGCCCGGGCTCGAGCGCTACTGGGTCCCTTCCAACCTCGAGTCGGCGCTCTTCGGCACGAGGATCTGTGACGTCCACGTTCCCGTGCGACCAGGTGGTGACGTGGCGCTCGCCAACGCCGCCCTGAAGCGGCTCATCGCGCGGGGCGACGTCGACGAGGCGTTCGTCGCCGCCCACACCACGGGCTGGGGCGAGCTGGCCGCGGCGCTCGACGGGCAACCGCTCGACCAGCTGCTCGAGGCAGCCGGGGTCACGGCGGCGCAGCTCGAGGCGTTCGTCGACGAGTACGCCGGCGCGGCCAGCGCCGTGCTGGTGTGGTCGATGGGCATCACCCAGCACCGTGACGCGGTGGACGGCGTCCGAGCGATCGTGAACCTCGGCCTCGCTCGTGCGAACGTCGGCCGGGACGGTGCGGGCCTGATGCCGATCCGCGGGCACTCCGGCGTGCAGGGCGGCGCCGAGATGGGTGCCTACGCCACCGCGCTCCCCGGCGGTCTCCCCGTCGACCCCGAGCACGCCGCCACCCTGGCCGAGCTCTGGGGGTTCCCCGTGCCCGCCGCTCCCGGCCTGACCGCGCCCGAGATGGTGGGGGCCGCCGGGGCGGGGGAGCTCGACGTCCTGTGGACGTCGGGTGGCAACCTCCTCGAGGTCCTCCCGGATCCGGCCGCGGTGGCCGCCGCCTTGGACCGCGTGCCGCTGCGCGTCCACCAGGACGTGGTGGTCACCTCGCAGATGCTCGCCGACGGCGACGACGTGATCCTCCTCCCGGTCGCCACCCGCTACGAGCAGGAGGGAGGCGGCACCTCCACCACCACGGAGCGGCGTGTCATCTTCAGCCCGGAGATCCCGCGCCAGGTCGGGGAGGCGCGCAGCGAGTGGCGGCTCTTCGCCGACGTGGCCAGCCGGGTGCGACCGGATCGCGCGGCGTCGATGTCGTGGTCGAGCAACCAGGCGCTGCGGGAGGAGATCGCTCGCGTCGTGCCCGCCTACGCCGGCATCGAGCTGCTCGGCGCCACGGGCGACCAGGTGCAGTGGGGCGGCCGGCACCTCTGCTCCGGGGGGACGTTCCCCCTCCCCGACGAGCGCGCCCGGTTCACACCGCTCGAGCCTCCGCGCCACGATCTGCCCGACGGTGCGTTCACGGTGGCCACGCGTCGGGGGAAGCAGTTCAACTCGATGGTCCACGGCGACGTCGATCCGTTGACGGGTGCGGTCCGGGATGCGGTGTACATCGATGAGGCAGATGCCCGCGCCCTCGGCGCCACCGAGGGCACTGCGGTCCGGTTGCGCAGCGAGGTGGGCTCCTTCGACGGCCACCTCAAGGTGGTCCGC
>JBJMHD010000144.1:0-17812 GCA_045807565.1 Acidimicrobiales bacterium
AGGTGATTGAGTCTGATCAATTTGTCGACGCCGTACGTCTGTGCGGTGTCGTGAATGTAGCGCAGAATGCTGGGACCGTCGGCGATCGCCTTCGGGTCCGTCCACGGTGAGAACCGGTAGCCCAGCGTGAACATGTCCGAGTCCGACCGGATGCCCGGGTAGCGGAACAGGTCCCAGGTGCCGCCGATCGACCCACGGGCCTCGAAGATGGCGTAGCTCGCCCAGGGGCACTCGGTCTGGACGTAGTGCCCGGCGCCGATGCCCGAGAGGCCGGCGCCGACGATCAGGACATCGAGGTGCTCCCCAGCTGCGGTCATGGTGCGCAGACTAGAGGATTTGAGTGATTGTATCAATCCCTCAATTCTGTTACCTTCGGCACATGGCGACCAAGGGCGAGCAGACCCGTGACGCGATCCTTCGCGCCGCCATCGCCCGCTTCGGCCGCGAGGGCTTCCGCGCCACGTCCGTGGCCGACATCGCTCGCGACGCCTCCGTCGGCGGCACGGTCGCGTACGCCTACTGGCCGAACAAGGAGGCGCTGTTCCTCGCCGCCGTCGACGAGGACGCCGCCGCGCTGGTCGGCGAGGGCCTGGCGCTGCTGGACGCCGACGCCACCCCCCTGGCCTGGCGCCGCAACCTCGCCATCACGCTCTACGCCGCCCTCGAGCACCACCCGCTCACCCGGCGGCTCCTCGCCGGCCTCGAACCGGAGGTGTCGGCGCGAGTGATGGAGATCCCCGCCCTCGCCGACCTCCGCAAGGCGGTGGCCGAGCGGCTCGCCGCCGAGCAGCTCACCGGCAACGTCCGTCACGACATCGACCCCGTCACCATCGGCAACGGGGTCGTCGCGCTCGTGCTCTCGCTGCTCACGTCCCTGGTGCTGGTGGGGGGCGAGGTGATCGGCACCTACGCCGACGACGTGATCGCGGTGTTCGACGCCGCGCTCAGCCCCGCCGAGGGCTGAGCGCGGCGCCGTCAGGTCGAGTGCTGCTGCCGGGCCTACTTGGCGGACTCGGCCGCCTCCTGCTCCAGCTCCTTCTCCTTCGCCTCGGCCTCGTGGGCCTTGGCCTTGGCACGGTGCTGGTCCGCCTCACGGTCGGCCTGGCCCTTCTCCTTCTGGGCCCGGCCCTCCTCCTGCAGCTCGGTGTTGTCGGTGAGATCGCCCGCCGCTTCCTTCACCTTGCCCTTGCCCTCTTCGATGATGCCCATGTCGGGTTCCTCTCGTTGGTGTGGTGCGTTGTGGTGTGTTGGTGTCGTCCTGCGGTCAGCTGGCCTTGGCGCGCTGGGCCGTCTGCTGGCGCTTCTCCATGGCATCTGCCTTGGCGTCCTTCTTCTGCGCCTTCAGCTCCTCGCGCAGGGCCTTGAGCTCGGCGGTCGCGCGCTCCTGCTGTGCCTCGCCCTCGTCTTGGAGTCGCTCGTTGCCGGTCAGCACGCCGAGGACCTCCTTCGACAGGCCGAGGGCCTTGTCGCCGACGCCTCGCAGCTTGTTGAGGTCGATGGTCCCGATCTGCACGGGTCCTCCTTGGTGGTTGGGTGTCCCTTGCACCTACCCGACCCGGCGGTCTCGATACCCCCGCGAGCGAACTGCTGCACGCGGCTAGCACCGGCGGGACGCGCTACAACCTCCGGCGTGGAAGACGTCCTCGACCTGTCCGGTCGCTCGGTGCTCGTCACCGGCGGGGCACGGGGGCTGGGCCGCGGCATCGCCGAGGCCTTCCTCGCGCGCGGGGCCGACGTGGCGACGTGCGGGCGCACCGACCCCGGGTCGCCGCCCAGCGTCGATGGGCGTGCGGCGACGTTCCTCCGAGCCGACGTCCGCGACGCCGACGCCGTCGCGCAGCTGATCGCCGACGTGGTGGCGCAGCACGGGCACCTCGACGTCGTGATCAACAACGCGGGCGGCGGCCCGCCCGCGTTCGTCGCCGGCACCTCGCCGCGCCTGCACGCGGGCATCATCACGCTCAACCTGATCGCGCCGCTCTTCGTGGCGCAGCGGGCCAACGACGTGATGCAAGCCCAGGACGGCGGCGGCTGCATCATCAACATCGCCTCGACGAACGGGATCCACCCCTCCCCGGGGGTGGCCGCCTACGGCGCTGCCAAGGCCGGCCTGATCAGCCTCACCGAGAGCCTCGCCGCCGAGTGGGCGCCGCGGGTGCGGGTGAACGCCGTCACCGCCGGGCTCATCGGCTCCGACGAGATCTTCGCCGTCCACTACGCCAACGACCCCGACCGACTCGCCCGCCTCCAGGCTGGGGTCCCGATGGGTCGCTTCTCCACCCCAGACGACGTGGCCGGCGCGTGCCTCTACCTCGCCTCCCCGCTGGCCGCGCAGGTCACCGGCGCGAACGTGCTCGTGCATGGCGGCGGCGACCCCGCCGACGCGCTGCCCGATCGCCCTCCTCGCTGAGCAGGCGGCCGGGAAGGCCGGTCCGGGCGCGGCCGTATGCTCGCCCGATGGGCCAGAACCAGCGCAGCCAGATCGTGATGACCGACGAGGAGGTCGCGACCTTCCTCGAGCAGAGCCGGACGGCCACGATGGCGACCATCGGCCCCGACGGCATGCCGCACCTCGTGGCCATGTGGTACGGCCTCATCGACGGGACGATCTACTTCGAGACCAAGGGCAAGTCACAGAAGGTGACGAACCTCCGGCGGGACCCGCGCATCGTCGTGTCGGTGGAGTCCGGCGACACCTACGACCAGCTGCGAGGCGTGTCCATCGAGGGCACCGCCGTGCTGATCGAGGACACCGAGGCCGACGAGTACTGGGCGGCGGGCATCAGCCTCTTCGAGCGGTACCAGGGCGTGTACACCGAGGAGATGCGGCCCTTCGTCGAGGTGATGATGAACAAGCGCGCGGCGGTGCGCGTCGAGCCCACCCGGGTGAGGTCCTGGGACCACCGCAAGCTCGGCATGGACGCCATGCCGCTCGCGGGCTCCACCGCGGCGTACCTGTAACCGGTGCCGCGCACCTGCGTCGTCACGGGCGCGGCGTCCGGCATCGGACGCGCGACGTGCGAGCGGCTCGAGCGCGATGGACAGCGCGTCATCGACGTCGACCTGCACGACGCGTCGATCACCGCCGACCTCTCGTCGCCGGCCGGGCGCGCCGCGCTGGTGGATGCGGTCACCGGCGCCACCGGCGGCACGGTCGATGCCGTCATCGCCAACGCCGGCGTGATGGCGGCCCCCGCGCTGTGCGTGCGCGTGAACTTCTTCGGGGCGGTCGCCACCCTCGAGGGGCTGCGACCGCTCCTGCTCGGGTCTGACGCGCCGCGCGCCGTCGCCACGTCGTCATCGTCCGTGCTGAACCCCACCGACCCCGCGCTGATCGAGGCGTGCCTGGCTGGTGACGAGGACGCCGCCGTCGAGGCCGCTCGGGGCACCGGTCTGCTGGGCTACCCCTCCACGAAGCGCGCGCTGGCGCGGTGGGTGCGCCGCCATGCCCCCACCGAGGCGTGGGCGGGCGCCGGCATCGGCCTCAACGCGGTGGCGCCGGGTGTGGTGCGGACGCCCATGACCGCTGGCCTCCTCGCCAGCGACGAGATGCGACCGATCGTCGAGGAGGCCGTCCCGATGCCCTATGGCGGCCATGCCGAGCCCGCCCACGTGGCGGAGCTGCTCGCGTTCCTCGCGTCCGGTGACGCCCACCGGATCTGCGGCCAGGTGGTGTTCGTCGACGGCGGCGCCGACGCCGTCCTCCGCGGCGAGGACATCTGGTGACCGCGCTCGTTCGCACGGCCCACCCCCTCGAGCCTGTGTGATCTGGCCACGCTCAGCGCGCCGACACGACACAGGCTGCGGACGTCGGCGGTCAGGTCGCCGGTCAGGTCCAGGCGATGATCGGGCCGGCGACGGCGAGCATCTCGTCGAGCTGGCTGGGGTCGGTCGCGATGGCCGCTCGGCCACCGTCGACGACCAGCCGATGCAGGCGCTGCAGGTGGGCGGGTGCGTCGAGGGCGTCGCCGTCGTCTGACCACACCTCGAGCGGGACGGCGACCCCGAGGCGCTCGGCGGTGGCGAGGGCCAGCGCGGTGGCCTCGTCGACCGCGTCGACGACCGCGAGCACCGGGCGCTCGGGCGATGCCAACCGAGCGACGGTGCAGCACGCCACCGCGAACCCGTGGCCGTGGCGATCGGCCGTCACCTGCGCCCCGCCGAGCTGCTGCGTGGCGAACGTCCGGGCCACCCAGTAGCCCGCCATCCCGGGGTCGGCCGCGACCAGCCCGCCGTCACCGAGCACCTGGCTGTAGTGCTGCGTCACCTTGGTGGGCGGAAGGGGCGGCTCGACCCCCACCCACCCCCGTTGCGTGACGGCCGCGAGCTCGGCCCGCAGCGGTGGCACGACGATCTCGCGCTGGCGCGCGGTGATGCGATCGGCGAGCAACGAGAGCGACGACGGCGGCACGACGACGGTGGGCGCGAGCTCCCAGCGGCCGCGCAGCTCGCGCTCGTCCAGACCGGTCGCGACGATGAGATCGGTCTCGGCCAGTCCTCCCAGCTCGAAGTCCCGCGCCTGGAGCCCCGCGGTGGCGAGGTGGTGCGGGCTCCGCCAGTCGAACACACCCTTGGCGCCCCAGGTGTTGAGCACGCCGAGGCTGCCTCGCTCGGCGAGCGCCCGCAGCCCGTCGACGGCGTGCTCGAGCACCACGCCTGGCCCCGCCACCACGACCGGCCGTCCGGCACCGTCGATCGCGGCGTGCCACGCGTCGTCGACGCTCGCCGCAGGAGGGCGAGCGCCATCGACGCCGAGCACCCGTCGCCGAGCGTCGTCGAAGGCATCCTGCAGGGCGGCGGGGACGTCCAGGTCAGATCCGGTCGTCCCGACGGAGCTGCTCGGGGACCCAGCCGGGGGATCGCTTCTGCGAGAACGCCTCCCAGCCCTCCTTGATCTCGTCGCCGGCGATGCTCTCCTCCATCGCGATGCGGTCGTAGTGGCCGTAGTACTCGTGGAAGGAGCGGTTGACGGCCGCCCGCGCCTCGGGTGCGGCACGGCAGCACTGCTCGAGCACCTCCACCGCTTCCACCATGAGCACGTCGTGGGGCACCACCCGGGCCACGAGCCCCCATGCCAGGGCGGTGGCGGCGTCGACCTTGCGACCGGTGAGCAGCATGTCGCGGGCGCGGGCCGGACCGATCTGGCGCGGGAGGATGTGGGCGTAGTGGGTGTCGGCGATCCCGCGGAACAGCTCCGGCGCGCGGAACGTCGCGCGCTCCGACGCCACCGCCACGTCGCTCAGCATCGCGATCATCATCCCGCCGCCCTGGCAGATGCCGTTGACGGCGCAGACGATCGGCTTGGCCGACCGGCGGACGGCGTCGAAGGGCACCACGTCCATGCCCAGCAGGTGGAGCATCCCCCAGTCGTCTGGAGTGCGGCCCCCGAGCTCACCTCCGGGGATGAACACGTCGCCGCTCCCGGTGATGAGCAGACCGGCGAGCTCGGCGTCGCCGTTCACGTGGTCGATGGCGTAGCGGATCCCGAAGTACATGGCGGGCGTGAGCGCGTTGCGCGCCTCGGGGCGGTCGACGACGAGGTGGGCGAGCACGCCGTGGCGCTCGAAGCGCAGGAACGGCGTGCCGAGCCAGTCGCCCTCGGGCGGGCGGGGAGCGTCAGGCACCCCGACCGCCAGCCGCGAACGTCGCTTCCACCAGGTCGTGGAGCTCCTCGACGGAGAGCCGCTCCCGAGCGGTCGGGTCGTCGGAGACCACGGCGGGATCGAGCGCTTGGAACGCGCCCATCAGCCCGGAGAACAGGCGCGCCAGGGCGTCGGCGTCGCCGGCCCGGAAGGTGCCGGCCTGCTGGCCGCTGCGGAAGAGGGCGGCCTCGAGACGCATGGCCTCCTGGTAGTTGGCCTCGATCAACGGATCCATGTCCCGGTCGGGGTGCCGCAGGTACAGCCGCCCGAAGTGCGGGTGCTCGCGGAACCAGCGCACCTGGAAGTCGACCAGTCGGTGGAGGCGCTCCAGCGGCGACCCGTGCTCGTCGGCCAGGACCGCGCGCAGCTCGGGCATGAACTCCTCGCCGCGCCGCAGGAAGATCTGGCGGAAGAGGTCGTCCTTGTTGTCGAAGAACGAGTACACGGAGCCCACCGAGAACTCCGCGAGCTCGGCGACCTCCTTGAGGGTGGTCTCGTGGTAGCCCTTCCGCCCGAAGATCTCCTCGGCGGCGTCGAGGAGCTGCTCCCGGCTGAGGAGCTGGTGGCGCTGCCGCCGCTGCTCACGCCGACCGGCGGCGGAGACCTCGGTGCGCTTCGTCACGTTGGGCACACGGCTTCCTCTCCCTTGAACGTCCGTTCATTTCGTCCTACGTTGCCGCCGATGTCAAGCCCGTCCGACGCCCGAGTGAGGCTCGACATCGATGGGCCGATCGCCACCATCACCAACGACAACGTCGAGAAGCACAACGCCTTCGACGACCAGATGGACCAGCGCCTGTTCGAGATCCTGGGCGAGCTCACGGCGCGCCCCGACGTGCGCGCGGTCATCTGGCGGGGAGAGGGGCGGTCCTGGTCGTCGGGGCGCGACGTGGGGTCGATCGGCACGGGTCACGACACCATGTCGCACCACGAGCTGATGACGAGGGGACACCAGGGGATCCAGCAGGTGTTCGACCTGCCGGCGCCGATCATCGTCGCGATCCAGGGGTGGGCGATCGGGGGCTCGTTCCAGCGCGCGCTCCTGTGCGACATCCGCATCGCGGCGGAAGGCGCCCGCTTCATGCTGCCGGAGGTCACCCACGGCGTGATCCCGGACACGGGTGGCGTCGGCCGCCTCTTCCAGATCGCCGGGCCCGGGCTGGTGAGCGACATGGTGCTCACCGGTCGGCGGCTCAGCGCCGAGGAGGCGCTGGCCCACGGCATCGTGTCGCGCGTCGTGCCGCCCGACGAGCTCGACGCCACCGCCCGGGAGATGGCGGAGGCCATCGCGGCGGCGCCGGCGGTCACCGTGAAGATGGCGCGCCGGGTGATCGCGCACCTCGCCGAGCCGGAGATCCGCTCGTCCATGGCCGACGAGCTCGTGTACCAGACGTTCATCAACAAGAGCGACGACTTCGCCGAGTACAAGGCCGCCCGGGCAGAGGGGCGCCCGCCCACCTACCGGGGGAGCTGACATGACCGATCCCCCCGGCCTCCCCGAGCCGCCCGAGCTCGGCGCGCACGCGCTCCCCGCCGGCACCTTCGACGGCACGACCGTGGTCGTCACCGGCGGGGGCACCGGCCTCGGCAAGGCCATCGCCGGCGAGTTCGCTCGCCTGGGGGCCACCGTCGCGATCCTCAGCCGCAAGCCCGAGCACCTCGAGGCGGGACGAGCGGCCATCGAGGAGCTGGGGGCGCGGGTGCTCACCCACGCGTGCGACATCCGCGAGCCGGAGCAGATCTCGGCGGCGCTGGACGCGGTGGAGGCAGAGGGCGGGCGACCACAGGTGCTCATCAACAACGCCGCCGCCAACTTCCCGGTCCCCGCTGAGGACATGTCGCCGAACGCCTGGCGCACCGTCGTCGACATCACGCTCAACGGCACGTTCTTCTGCGCTCGCGACTTCGCCCGGCGCCACCTGGCCGCTGGCTCGCCCGCGTCGATCATCAACGTGGGGGCCTCGTACGCGTGGACCGGTGGCCCGGGCTTCGCCCACAGCGCCGCCGCCAAGGCGGGCGTGAAGAACCTGGTCGAGACGCTGGCCGTCGAGTGGGGCCCCTATGGCATCCAGGTGAACGGTCTCGTGCCGGGGCTGTTCCCCCACGAGGACATGACCGCCGACATCCAGGCGAACCTCGCCCGCACCCACGACAAGGACCGCACGCAACCGGCGTTCCGCGTGGGGCGGCCGCGCGAGCTCGGGTGGGCGGCGACCTTCCTGGCCTCGCCGTACGGGCGGTTCATCAACGGCCACACGCTGGTGGTGGACGGCGCCAACTGGCAGCGCCGCAGCCTCACCAACCCAGCGGTGGTGACCGTGCGCGACCAGATGGGCAAGGAGCCCTTCGCGCCGTAGGTCAGCCGCTCGGGGCGACCGGGCTCCCCCCGTTGGGGCTGCTCGGAGAACGGGACCCGCGTCGCAGCTCACGAGCGCCGGCGACGCCGACCGACGCGGCCAGGAGCGCCGCGAGCGCGACCGGACCGCCCCGCGCTGGTGCTCTGGGAGCAGACCCCGTGCCATCCGACGCCGCGCCCGAGCGGTCGTCGAGATCGGACAGGACGACGGCCGGGGCACCGTCTGGAAGGACCGTCTGCGGCTCGGCGGGTCCTGCGGCAGGAGCCGAGGCAGGGCCAGACGCGGCCGCGGTCGGCGCGACGGTGGGTGGCGCACTGGGCGCCGCGCCGTGGGGCGGCGCAGGCGCCGGCGGGGGCGAGGTCGGAGCGGTGCGCCCGGGGCTCGACGCGGGCGGACCGGGTCTGAACGCGAACGTCCGCACGTCGGTGCTCGGACCGGCGATCCAGGGCCGCCCTCCGGCGAAGGCGACCCTGTCGATGCGGAGGGAGCGGCTTCCGCCCGCCGGATACCCGACGCGGGGCGCGCTCCACGCGTGGTAGGCGATCCAGGGGTCTCCGTCGGCGTCGGTGAAGAAGTCGGCGCCACCGGGCCCGGCGGCGCCGTTCGCCGATCGCAGCACACGCGGCTGCGCGGGCCGGCCGCAGGGACCGAGCGGCGAGTCGCACACCGCGTACCCGGTGGCGTACGCAGCGGTGTCCCAGCGGTTCGCCGAGTAGAAGAGGAAGTAGCGACCGCCGGCGTAGGCCATGGCGGGGTTCTCGATGATCGGCTCCTCCCATGGCTGCTCGGTGTGCAGGAGCTCGACCGCTCGACCGGCCAGGTGCAGCCCTGCCGCGTCCAGCGGCGCGGACCACAGGCGCGTTGGCTCCCGGCCTGCGATCCCCTCGCTCTTGAAGAGCAGGAAGGCCCGGCCGTCGCGACGAGTGAAGGCACTCGGGTCGATCGTGCCGCCGCGGTCGCGCTGGCACACCAGCGGCCCCGTCGAGCGGTCGAAGAAGGGGCCCTGCGGTCCCGCCTCGCTGGTGGCGGCGCTCACGCAGAAACGTCCGCTCGCCCTCTCCCGCACGGCGTAGAAGAGGACGTGGCGGCCCGGTCGTGCCAGGACGGCCGGTGCCCACACGTAGGGACCCTCAGCCCACGAAGGCAGGAACGGCAGCGCAGTCCCGACCGACTGCCAACGCACGAGGTCCGTCGAGCTGAGGATCTGGATGTTGGCCAGACCACGATGGGTCGAGTACGCGAACCAGAGGTTGCCCGACCGGAGGACGAACGGATCGGCGAAGTCCTCAGCGTGGACCGGGTTCTGGTAGCGGGCCTCGACCTGGGCCGTCGCACCAGGTGCGCGGACACCGAGCACTGCCACGAGGAGCGCCACGGGGGCGAGCAGGCAGAGGCGGCGGACGGAGAACACCTGCCCGTGTACTTGGCGATCCTCGGCACACATCCTGCCGGGCGCCGGGGTTCCGGCGGGGCGATGGCGGGTACGCGCGCGGCTGCCGCAGAGACGGCCGCGGACACGAAGGGAGACGACGATGCCGCAGCAGGCTTGGAGCAAGAAGCGCGAGCGCCAGTACGACCACATCAAGGCCGGCCTCAAGGAGCGAGGCGAGAGCGAGGACAAGGCCGAGGAGATCGCGGCCCGCACCGTGAACAAGGAGCGGGCCCGCGCCGGCGAGGCCAAGCAGGCGAGCCGCTCGTCGACCAAGGACATCTCGTCGGGCCGCCGCGGCGGTCTGCGCTCCCACAAGGGCCCGGGCGGGCGCACGAAGGAGCAGCTCTACAACGAGGCGAAGCGGAAGGGCATCGAGGGACGCTCGAAGATGTCCAAGGCGCAGCTCGCCCGCGCCGTGGGTCGCGGCTAGCGCCGGTCGTACGCGATGCCCGACGCCTCCGCGTCCCACCACGCCGCCGTCGGCGCTTCGTCCCGGAGCTCTCGCTTCAGCACGCGGCCCACCGGCGATCGCGGCAGCTCCGCCCGCAGCTCGATGTAGCGCGGGAGCGCGAAGTACGGGAGCTCGTCGATGCACCAGCGGAAGAGATCTTCCTCGGTGACGGTCGTCCCCTCGCGCAGGGTGGCGGTGAGCTTCAGGTCGTCCTCCGTCAGCGCTGAGGGCACCGCGTGCACCGCCACGTCGGCGAGCGCGGGGTGCTGCACCACGATCCGCTCGACCTCGAAGCTCGAGATGTTCTCGCCCCGGCGTCGCAGGTAGTCGGCCTTGCGATCGACGAAGTAGAGGTAGCCGTCCTCGTCGATCCGGCCGATGTCGCCGGTGTGGTACCACCAGTTCCGCGAGGTGGCGACGGTGGCGTCCGGGCGACCCCAGTAGCCCTCGAACATCGTGTGCGGGCGCTTGGGCCGCAGCACGATCTCGCCGTCCGTGTCCCGAGGCTGCTCCACGTCGTCGTCGTCGAAGATCCGGACGTCGAAGTACTCGTCGTTGATCACGCCGGCGGCGTCAGGCCGGTTCTCCACGCCGGGGGGCTGCCACGACACGAGCGACGCCTCGGTGACGCCGTAGGCGCCCGAGAAGGTGTCGATGCCGAAGCGCGCTCTGATGGTGCGGTCGATCTCGACGGGCAGCGGTGCCGCACCGAGCAGGCGCAGCGACGTGTTCGCCTCGACGGCGCCGGAGCGAGGCTGCTCGGGCCGGTCGACGTCGTTGGCCAGCAGGTACGCCATCGTCCCCAGGGTGGACGTGATGGTGGCGCCCACACGGTTCATCTCCGACCAGAAGCTCGACACCGAGAAGCGGCGGTAGATGGCGGAGCGCCCGCCGTACACGAGCGAGCCGAGCACCGCCGTGACGATGGCGTTGAAGTGGAAGAGCGGCAAGGGCGTCCACACCACGTCGTCGGCGGTGCGCCGCCAGCAGATGCCGATCTGCCGGGCGAGGGTGCCGTGGTAGGCGTGGCTCAGCATGCAGCCCTTCGACAGGCCGGTGGTGCCACCCGTGTAGATGAACGTCGCCAGGTCGCTCGGTCGCACGTCGGCGAACGTCGCCGGGTCGGCGGCCAGGAGCTCGGCCCAGGCGTGGACGGGTGTGCGCACCTCGGGGTCGGCGTCACCCAGCACCACGACGTGCTCGAGCGACGGGACGTCGTCCACCACCCGCTCGGCCCGCTCGGCCAGGTCGGCCTCCACGAGGAGCACGCGTGCCCCCGAGTCGGCCAGCTGGTGGCGCAGGTACTCGCCCTTGTAGGCGGTGTTGATCGGCACCGCGACACCGCCTCCGGCGACGATCCCCCACCAGGCGAGCATCGCCTCGTTCGAGTTCTCGATGAGCGACGCGACCCGGTCGCCGCGCGCCACGCCGAAGCCGGCCAGCGACGCGGCGATGCGACCGGCGGCGTCGGCGACGTCGGCCGCCGAGGTCTTGGTGCCGCAGACGTCGAGGTACTCCCCGTCGGGGTCGGCGTCGAGCCGTCGCCGGAGGAGGTCGATGGCGGTGTCCTGGTCCCCGGTGATCCACACCTCGCCGTTCACGGCTGCGCCGTCCCTGCCACGAGCTCGTTCCCGAGGACCTTGCCGACCTCGTTCCGCGGCAGCTCGTCGACGACCACGAACCGCGCCGGCACCTTGTACGGCGCGAGGTGCTCGCGGCA
Organism: Acidimicrobiales bacterium; assembly: GCA_045807565.1. Taxonomy (GTDB): domain Bacteria; phylum Actinomycetota; class Acidimicrobiia; order Acidimicrobiales; family VFJN01; genus VFJN01. The sequence continues at coordinate 11,603 of JBJMHD010000144.1, forward strand.
CAACCCCTCCCAACGTCGGTGCACGGATCCGTCCGCATGGCGAACGTCGTCGTCCACAGACGTCGTGGGGGCGACGATGAAGGCCCAGGGCACCTCGCCGACGCGGTCGTCGGGGACCCCCACCACGGCGACCTCGGCGACGTCAGGAGCGAGGCGGAGGACCTCTTCGACCTCGGCGGGGAACACCTTCAGCCCGCCGCGGTTGATCATGTCGCTCAGCCGACCGTCGATCCACACGAAGCCGTCGTCGTCCAGGTGGCCGACGTCGCCGGTGCGGAACCAGCCGTCGGGGGTGATGCGATCACCGAGGTCGGAGCCGTCGGCGTAGCCCGCGGACATCGCGGGCGTCCGCACCTGGAGCTCGCCGGATGCCTCGTCGGAGCGAACGTGGACACCGGCGTGCGGCCGGCCCACGGCGCCGAGCTTGTCGTCGCCGTGCTCCTTGGCATCGGCGGCGCTCCATCCGATGATCTCGCCGCCGATCTCGGTCTGCCCGTAGCAGTTGAGGACGTGGAGCCCGAACCGATCGCGGAAGCGGCGCGCCTGCAGCGGCGACAGCGGCGCGGTGATGCTCCTCACGTACTTGAGCGGCGCCAGCGAGGTGATCGACTCGTCGTCGTTGAGCATCGCCATCGCCGCCGGCGGCAGCACGGTGGACCGGATCTGGAAACGGTCGACCAGGCGAGCGAGCTCCCGCGGATCGAACCCGTCCATGACGATCACCGGCGCGCCGACGATGCGCGCGAACAGCACCTGGTAGATGCCGGCCCACAGCGACAGGGACACGGGGATGAGGTTCGGCATGGGCGGTTTCCCAGACGTCGCGCCGCCGCGCAGCGTGGCGATCACGTTGTCGAGCAACGAACGCACCCCCGCGTGCTCGAGCAGCACCGGCTTGGGCCGACCGGTGGTGCCCGAGGTGAGCTGCACGAGCGCGACCTCAGGGTCGAACCGCCGCTCCCCGCGACGGCCGTCACGGCGCGTGATCCCGCCGTCGACGACGACCGCGGCGCGCCCGTCGAACCGCTCCACGTGCACCGGGGTCGTCACCACCACGGCAGGGTCGACCGACTCGAGCACGTGAGCGAGGTCGGACGAACCGAGGCGCGGGTTGAGCGGCACGTACACCCCTCCGGCGCGCCACACCCCGAACAGGGCGGCGACGACCTCGGCGTTCGGGAGCATCACGCCCACCGGGGTCCCTGCCTCCACGCCGAGCGCGGTGAGCTGCTCGGCGACCTCGGCTGCCCGGGTGCGCACCTCCTCGAGGCTGTGGTCGCGGCCGCCCTCGTGGAGCAGCAGCGACGTGCCGACGTCGTCGCCCTCGAAGAGGAGCTCGGCCAGCGAGGTCACACGGTCCACTCCGCCTCCCGCTTCTCGGCGAAGGCGCGCGGGCCCTCCTCCTGGTCGGGGTGTCCCCACATGGACACGAGCTCCGCGGCGCCGGCGCGACAGGCGTCGGTGAGGCCGTGCTCGAGGGCGCCGAGCAGCGCGCGCTTCGTGGCGGCCATGGCGGCGGGCGAGTTCCTCGCGATCTTCTCCGCCAGCTCCTGAGCCGCGTCGCGCAGCCGCTCCGGCGGGTCGACGACCTCGCTGATCATCCCGAGCTCGTAGGCCCGTTGCGCCGACATCCGCTCGTGCCGCCCGACCAGCGCCATGCGCATCACGGCCTCGGCGGGCATCTTCCGCATGAGCCCGATCGCCTCGATCGCCACCACCTGGCCGATGGAGACGTGCGGGTCGAAGAACTGCGCGTCGGACGCCGCGATCACGATGTCGGCATCGGCGATCCAGTGGAACGCGCCGCCCGCGCAGATGCCGTTCACCGCCGTGATGACGGGCTTCCACACCTCCTGGTGCCAGGACGTGAAGTGCAGGTCCCACTCCTCCACGGAGCGCTGGTAGCGCTGCATCCCCACCCCGTCGCTCGCGATCTCGGCCACGTCGACGCCCGTCTGGAACGCTCGGCCCTCGCCGGTGTGCACGATCACGCGGACAGCCGGATCGGCATCGAGCTCCGTCCACGCGTCGGCGAGCTCGTCGCGCATCTGGTTGTTCATGGCGTTGAGCTGGTCGGGTCGGTCGAAGATCAGCCAGCCCACCGGACCGTGCCGCTCGACCTTCAGCGTTGCGTATTCGTTCATTCGACAACTCCTTCAGCAGGCCGGAGGCGGCTGGCTTGGCCACGCCGCCGGGAGGCACGTGCGGAGGCCGGGGCGAGCGAAGCGAGGGCCGCAGCACGCATCAGCTCAGATCTCCTGCCATCGGGGCTCGCGCTTGTCGGTGAACGCCCGCGGGCCCTCCTCCTGGTCGGGGTGCCCCCACATGCCCACGAGCTCGGAGCTCCCGGCTCGGCACGCGTCGGTGAGCCCCGTCTCGAGCGCGCCCCACAGCGCTCGCTTGGTGGCGGCCATGGCCGCGGGCGAGTTGCGGGCGATCTTGCCGGCGAGGTCGCGGGCGACCTCGCGCAGGCGCTCCGGCGGGTCGACCACCTCGCTGAGGATGCCGAGCTGCCGGGCGCGGTGAGCGGTGACGCGCTCGTGGCGGCCCGTCAGCGCCATGCGCACGACCGGTTCCATGGGCGACTTCCGCACGAGGGCGATCACCTCGTAGGCGCTCACCTGACCGATGGACACGTGGGGGTCGAGGAACGTGGCGTTCGACGCCGCGATCACGATGTCGGCGTCGGCCACGAAGTGGAGCCCTCCCCCGGCGCACACGCCGTTCACCGCGGCGATCACCGGCTTCTGGACGCCGTTGTGCCAGGCGCTGAGCTTGAGCTCGGCGTCGCGGGTGCGGCGCGACTGCTCCCGCAACGCCGATCTGTCGCGCGCCAGCTGGGCGACGTCGAGGCCGGTCTGGAACGCGCGGCCCTCACCAGTGTTCACGATCACCCGGACCTGCGGATCGTGGTCCAGCTCCTGCCAGGCTCGCTCCAGCTCGGCGAGCATCCTCGCGTCCATCGCGTTGCCGGCCTGGGGTCGGTTGAACACGAGCCAACCGATGGCGCCCTCCCGCTCGACGAGGAGCGTCTCGTAGGTCATGAGCGCGGGACGTCCTTCCACGGAGCGCCGTCGTAGGCGTCCGGTTCGCGGGGGAGGCCGAGAACCCGCTCGCCGATGACGTTCTTGTTCACCTCGGTGGTGCCACCCTCGATCGTGTTGGCCCGGCTGCGCAGCATCCCCTTGACCTCGAACGGCAGGACGTCGGCGTACGCACCCGTGGCCTCCCACGCTGTCGCTCGGGCACCCTGCAGGTCGGTGGCGAGGCGCTGGATGCGCTGGTTGAGCTCACCCTGGTGCACCTTGCCGATCGAGGACGCAGGTCCGGGCGGGCGCCCCGCCTTCAGGCCTGCTCGCACGCGCTGGTTGGTCCAGCCGCGGATCTGCTCCTCGCTCCACACCTCCACCAGGCGCTGCCGGGCCACCGCGTCGTCCCACGCGCCGCTCGCCTGGGCGGCCCGCACGACCCGCGCCGCGCCCGATCCGCCGATGCGGTCCACGCCACCGGATCCGGATCCCGCCACCATCTGCCGCTCACCTGACAGCGTGGCGTTGGCGACGCGCCAGCCGTCGCCCACGTCCCCCACCCGCTGGCCGTCGGGCACGCGCACGCCGTCGAGGAACACCTCGTTGAAGTCGATCTCACCGGTGATGTGCCGCAGCGGCCGCACCTCCACCCCGGGGGCGTGGAGGTCGACCAGGAAGTAGGTGATGCCCTTGCGCTTCGGCACGTCCGGGTCGGTGCGTGCCAGGCACACCCCGAAGTCCGACACGTGGGCCCACGTCGTCCACACCTTCTGGCCCGTGAGCACCCACTCGTCGCCGTCCCGCTCCGCCCGGGTGGCGAGGGAGGCGAGGTCCGACCCGGCGCCGGGCTCGCTGAACAGCTGGCACCAGCGCTCCTCGTTGCGCACGATGGGCGGCAGGTACCGAAGCCGCTGCTCCTCGGTGCCGTGCGCGTACAGCGCGGGCGCGGCGAGGTTGAGCCCGAGCGGGTTGAGGCGGCCGAGGTTGTACGGCTGGAGGACGCCGTCGATGGCCCGTGCGACCACGGGGGTGACGTCGAGGCCGCCGTACTCGACGGGCCACGTCGCGGCGACGAGGCCAGCGGCGGCGAAGGTCGGGTACCACGCCTCGTACTCGGCCCGGCTGCGCACTTCGCGGATCGCGGCGGCGCCGCCGCGGCCCGCCGCCTCGCGCCACGCGCCGGGCACGTGCTCCTCGACCCAGGCGCGGGTGCGCGCCGCGGCTTCCTCCGCCGACGTGGCGCGGTCGATGTCGATGCGCGCGGTCACGTCTGCAGCACCGTCACCGGCCCGTGAAGTCGGGGTCGCGCTTCTCCTTGAACGCGCGCAGGCCCTCGCGGAAGTCATCGCTGCGGCTCGACAGCTCCAGCGCGAACGCCTCGTCGGCCAGCTGCGCGTCGAGCGACCGCGCCTCGCCCTGGTGGAGCAGCCACTTGGCCAGCCCGAGCATCACGGTGGGCCCGGCCGCCAGCTGGTCGGCTAGGGCGGCGGCCGCCCCGGCGACCTCGTCGGCCGGCACCGCCCGATGGGCCAGCTGCCACTCCGCCGCCTCGGCGCCGGTGAGCCGTCGGCCGAGGAGCAGGAGCTCGCGCGCCCGGGCGAGCCCGATCCGACGTGGGAGCAGCCACGTCGCGCCGCTGTCGGGCGTGAACCCACGCTGCACGAACGGCTCCCAGAGGGTGGCGTCGTCGGCGACCACGGTGAAGTCCGCTGCCGCGGCGAGGTGCAGACCGATCCCTGCGACGTAGCCGCGAGCCGCGCACACCACGGGGACCTGCACGGTGCACACGAGCGGGATCAGCCGATGCGCCGCCGACGGGACCCGACGCTGGATGCTGCCCACGCGTGGCCGCTCTCCGCTCGGGCTGTTGCGGGCGACGATGTCGGCGCCGCTGCAGAAGTGCTCGCCGGTGGCGCCGACGAGGATCGCTCGCACCGCCTCGTCTCGGCCAGCGCGATCGATGGCGTCGATGAGGCCGGCCATCACGGTGTCGTCGATGGCGTTGCGCTGCGCGGGTCGGTCGAGCGTCAGGCGCAGCACGGCGCCGTCGAGCTCGACCTGCAACCCCTCCACCGAGTCGTAGCTCACGACGCGAACCTCGCGCTGATGGCCTCGAGGGCGGCTTGCAGGTCGGTGGCGTCGCCCGGAGGGTCCGGCAAGCGGACGGGGCCGTGCTCGCGGCTCGGGAGCAGGATCGTGGCATGGCCGGGGGTGGTGACCTCACCACGCTGGTTCACGCACTCGAGGTCGAGGTCGACGGCGGGGCGGTCGCCCTCGGCCAGGTGCTTCCGAGCCACGGTGCCTCGCACCCACTGCGTGTCGCCCACGTAGTTGAAGAGACGGAACTCGCAGTCGAGCGTCCAGAGCCAGGCCTCGTCGCCCATCCAGTCGGTGCACAGGTGGATGAGCCAGGTCTCGCGCATCCGGCCGTAGTCGAACGTGGTGGGGTTGCCAGACCGCTTGGCGAACTCCGGGTCCCAGTGCACCCGCTGCATCACGTCGGGGACGTTGAGGGGGTCGCGGTGGAAGAAGCGCGGCACGCGCCGGCGGTTGCTCGCCGCGAGCCGCAGCGGCTTCACGCCGTAGAGGCCCATCCCCATGCCGACGTGCCAGCACACGATGTCGGTGACGAGGAACGGACCCTTCACGAGCGGACCGACGACGTCGCCCTCGTGCACGTCCTCCCACCAACGCGTCTCGGCCCCTCGTGGTCGCTCCTGTGCGTACTGGGCCTCGATCTCGTCGATCTCCTCATCGGTGTACGGGCGCACCTCGACATCGTCGTACTTCTTGCGCTCGCGCGCCTTCGTTCGCTCCGTGCGGATCATGTTGCGCAGCTGGGCAGAGAGCAGCGGGCCAGCCTCGGCGCGGAACACCTGCGCCGACCACTCGTGGACCGCTCGCTCGGCGAACTCGCTCGGCTTGTCGAGGACGCCGACGAGCGCGTTGCGGCGGCGGACGTCGGTGCCCGGCAGCAGCGGCGCCCACCACTCGCGGGCACTCGAGGAGTAGAAGGCGTGGACGCCGCGCAGCGGGTCGCCCTTCATCAGGTCGCGCCTGTCCTCGGGGACCGCGGTGACCTCGTCCTCGCCGATCAGCGTGTCGCCCCCGACCATGACGGGCGACGCGATCGTCTCGCCCCACCGGGTCTTGGGGCCGTACGACGGGTCGCACCAGAGCG
>JBJMHD010000145.1:0-8986 GCA_045807565.1 Acidimicrobiales bacterium
GTCGCCGAGGCGGCGGCCGACCTGGCGGACCGCATCGACGCCCGCGTCATCGTCCTCGGCGGCGACGTGCGCGCCACCCACCTCGTCCTCGAACGCCTCCCCGACCGGCTGGCCGAACGGACCCAGACGATCACCTCGGGGCGAGCCGTCGACGGGTCCGAGGACGAGCGCCGGACCGAGATCCACCGGATCGTCGCCACCGCCGTGGCGGAGGACTCGGTGGCCGTGCTACAGAAGTTCAAGGAGGAGCGCGGACAGAACGACCGAGCCGCCGACGGCCGCGCCGACACGATCGACGCGCTCAACCGAGCCGCCGTCGCCGTGCTCCTCGTGGCCGACGACCCCGACGCCGACGACGAGGCGAGGACCGATGACGAGGCCGCCGGCGGCGTGCTGGTGGACGGCCCCCTCCCGGACGCCCTCGTCCGAGCGGCCTGGGCCACCGGCGCGAGCGTGCGCGTGGTCCCGCGGGCCACGGTCACCGACGGCGTCGGCGCCCTCCTGCGCTGGTCCGATCACTGAGCCGCACAGCGGCTCGTCAGCGCTCCTCGTCCGGGCGCCACTTGTTCTTGCCCTTGGTCTTGCGACGAGAGCGGGCGTCGCTCCCCTTGTAGGTGCCCAGCGGGGTGAGGCGCCGGACGGGACGCACCAGGTCGGCCTGGGCGGCCATCACCTCGTCGAGGTCCTTGTAGGCACCCGGCATCTCGTCGAGCACGGCGCCCTTGCTCGTCGCGAACACCTTGCCGCCGGCTGCCGCCACCGTCGCCAGCTCGACCTGCAACGACAGCTCCTGCCGCGCCTTGCCGCGGCTGCGCGTGCGCCCGGCGCCGTGGCTGCACGACGCGAACGACTCGGGGTTACCGAGGCCCTCGCCGATCCACGTGGCCGTGCCCATCGAGCCCGGCGTGATCGTGTCGGTGCCGGCCGACGCCTTCACCGCCCCCTTGCGGTGCACCCACACGTCGGCACCGCAGTGCGCCTCGAGGGTGGCGTCGTTGTGGTGGATGTTGATCATCCCCTCCCAGCGCACCGCCCCGGGGAAGCGACGCTCCACGATGGCCTCCACCGCCTCGAGCATGTGCCGACGGTTGTGCTCGGCGTAGTCGAGCCCGGCTCGCAGCGCCCGCTCGTACGCGGCGCCGACCGGATCCCACCGCTCGTCACCCGCCGCCATGGGGAGCCACGCCAGACCAGGGTCGGGCAGCGCGTGGTCGCGCTCGTCGCAGTGGGCGAGGGCCATCCTGTGGAAGGTGTTGCAGATGGCGCCGCCCACACCGCGTGAGCCGGAGTGGAGCATCACCCACACGTCGTCGTCCGGCCCCACCAGCAGCTCGATGAAGTGGTTGCCCGACCCGAGCGTGCCCAGCTGCACCCGGCCACGGTGCACGAAGTCGTGACGGGTCAGCAGCCGGTCGGTCGAGCGCGGCGTGGGCGACTGCGACGTGGTCAGCGCCATGCCCACGTGCGCGGCCGCCTCCTCCATCGCGTCGTAGGCGTCGGCCAGGAAGCGGTCGACGGTGGCGTCCACCTGGGGCTCGCGGTGGGTGGCGTTGCCCGACGGGACGGTGGTCTGCACCCAGCCCATGAGGTCGTCACGAGCGATCGGCCCCGGCCCGCCGCTGCGCGTGGGCACCGGCGCCATCAGGTCCTCCCGCGTGAGGCCCGTCGGCACGATCGCCATGCCGCAGCCGATGTCGTTGCCCACCGCGTAGGGCGACAGCGCGCCCCGCAGGGCCAGCACCGCGCCGATGGGCACGCCGTAGCCCTGGTGGCCGTCGGCCATCACCGCCACGTGGTCGAACGCGACCGACAGCGACGCGCAGTCGAGGGCCTGCTGCCGCGCCCCGTCCTCCAGGGCGGGCGCCCACGACAGCACCGGGAGCGGCGCTCCGTCGATCCGCTCCATCGGTGGATCCTCGCGCGGGGCCGCTCAGCCGGGCGCGTCGGCGAGCGGGAACCGTCCGATGTCCTCGAGGGGGTGCCCGCAGGCGCACGTGTAGGTCTCGCCGTGCGGGCAGGGCTCCTCGATGCGCAGACGGCAGCCGCACTCGGGGTTGCTGCAGGTGAGGGTGGTGCCGGTGGTGTTCGCCATCTTCAGCCCCATCAGCGATGCCCGAGGGCGCGGGCGAGCTCGGCCCGACCCATCTTCGAGCGGCCGGGGAGGTCCTTGCGCTTGGCCTCCTCGTAGAGCTCCTGGCGGGTCTTGGGCGACGAGCCGCCGCTGCGCTTGCGCTGGGCCACCGCGGCGCCCTGCTTGCCCAGGGCGCGGCGCGTCTTGGCCGGCATGCTGGCGATCGACTTCTTCTTGCGGGCGCCGGCCTGCGCCTTCTTCACGTTGCGCTTGGCCGCCTTCACCTGCGCTTGTGAGGCCATGGGCTTCCCTCCGGTCTCGGCCCGCCGAAGGGCGCGCCTACCCACCCCGTGCGAGGGCAACCGTGGTTCGCGATGGTTAGCGCGAGCGGAGCGGGAACCGCACGTGCAGCGAGTCGGGCGCGCCGGGGCCGGTGGTGGGGCCCTCCGCGTCGATGCTCGGTGGCCCGAACCGGCTCGTGAGGGTGCGCAGCGCCTCGGTGAGCTCGAGGCGAGCGAGACCGGCGCCCACGCAGAGGTGCGGCCCCCATCCGAAGGTGACGTGGGCATGGGCGTCGGGGCGGTCGACGATGAACCGGTCGGGCTCCTCGAACCGCTCCGGGTCACGGTTCGCGGTGTCGAACGACAGCAGGAGCCTCCCGCCCGCCGGCACCTGCAGGTCGTCGTGCTCGAAGGCCTCCTCGGCCCGGCGGGTCATCCCCGAGACGATCCCCCGGTGCCGGAGGATCTCCTCCACCGCGTTGGGCACGAGATCGGGATCGTCGGCGAGGCGCTCCCAGTCGGCAGGGTGGTCGGCGAGGAGCTTTATGGCCGCGGTGAGCTGACGACGGGTGGTCTCGGCGCCGGCGAACACGAAGCCGGTGATCATCGCGATCACGTCCTCGTCGGACAGCCGGTGGCCGTCCACCTCGGCCTCCACCAGGCGGGTGACGAGGTCGTCGCCGGGCTCGGCCCGGCTGGCGGCGATGCGCTCGTGGCCGTACTCGCGCATCTCGGCGGCCGCCGTCTCCACCAGCTCCACCTGCTCGGGCGTCATCGTCCACGCGAACGCGTTGGCGATGGCGCTGGCCCAGCGGGCGAGGCGAGCGCTGTCCTCCACGGGGAGGCCGAAGAGGATCGCGAACACCTCGGGCGGCAGAGGCTCGGCGAAGGCGGCGACGAACTCGCAGTCGCCGTCGGCCGCCGCGATGCCGTCGGCCAACCGCTCGGCGATGGCTCGGGCGGCGGGCCGCAGCTGCTCCACCTTCTTCGGGGTGAACGCCGTCGACAGCACGGCGCGGAGGTGGCGATGCTCCTCGCCGTGCCGGCTGAACAGCGGCGCGACCTGCACCGCCGTGTCCGGTGACAGGCCGCTCTCGACCATGGCGTCGGGAAACGACCGCGGCGACAGGCGCCGATCGGCGAGCGTCGCCCGGTTCGCCTCCCAGGCCAGCACCACGGCCAGCGGCTCGCCCGACCAATCGGTGGCGCGCGCCCACCAGTGCTGTCCCGCGCAGCGCTGCAGCTCCGGCTCGGAGTCGCCCAGGAACGCCACGGGATCGACGTCGGCCGGCCCGCCCTTGTCCGTCACGCCCGCAGTCTGACCGACCCGGCCGGTGGCCGCTCGGTGCGGATCAGCCGGGCGGCGCGAAGAGCTCGAGAGCGATGCCGTCGGGGTCCCGGAAGCTGATGCCCGATCCGTAGCTGGCGTCCTTGATGCCGCCGTGCTTCACACCCAGCTCGTCGAGGCGCTTCTCCCACGTCTCCAGCTCACCGCGGTTGGCGCAGCCGAAGCCCACGTGGTCGAGACCCACCCGGTGCTCGCTGAACGTCTCGTCGGGCGCCGGCGTGCCGTGCTGGTGGAGCCCCAGCAGCGTGCCGTTGCCGAGCAGGTACACGGTGTGGTGCATGTCCGGATCGGTGTCCTCGTCGAGCACCGGCTTGGCGCCGAGCAGCTTCTCGTACCACGGCACGCTCACCGACAGGTCCTTCACCGTGAGAGCCACGTGTACGAGGGCAGGGAACTCCGACATCCGATGTACCTCCTGGTGGGGTTCGCGGGCCGCAGCGTAGCGAGCCGCGAGCAGCCGTGACGGCGAGACCGGCGTGCTCAGTGGAACCGGAACGCAGCCAGCTGGATCGTCCCGTCGTTCAGCCGCAGCTCCAGGTCGCCACACCCGGACCAGCCCGTGCTCGTCTTCCAGCCCAGCGCCCACTCGCCGTTGCCCTGGTACTTGAGGCCAGCGGCGGGCGCCTCGTACTCGAGCGTGTCGTAGGTGGCGCTCCCACAGGGACGCGGCTTGAACGTGGCGGACACGAAGCTGGCCGGGTTGCTCACCGGTACGCCGTAGGAGTCGAGGAGACGCCACTTGAGCGGCACCGTCGAGCCCGCCTTTGCCTCGTTCACCTTCGGCAGGACGTCCACCGGCGCCTGGAAGCCTCCGAAGCTGTATCCGAGCACGAGGTAGGGGCAGCTCGCGGTCGTGCTGTTGCCCAGCAGGTCCGTGGCCGGCACGGACGCGCTCTGGAGGCCGGCCGTCGCGGTCGACACCGGGACGGTGACGGTCGGCGACGCCACGCCTGCACCGGCGTCGGTCACGGCCGCCGTGAGGGACGAGAGCTCGCCGAGATGGAACGTTGGCGCGGGTGTGGGACAGGTCACCACCGGTGGATCGGTCTCCGCGACACCAGGCGCGCCCGGATCCTGGATGCGTCCGTTCTTGACGCCATCAGCGTCGCCGAATCCCCCGTCCACGAGGTGGAGCGTGACCTTGTTCGGCGAGAAGGTCGCGATGCTCGTGGCGTTCACGAAGCCATCGGAAGGCGAGTACTTCCAATAGGAGTTGGCCGAGGTTCCGTTGGCCAGGAACACCTCGACGTCGATCGCCTCGCCCAGGTCGAGACCCGCCACCCCGAACGTGATGAGACCGGTCTCGAGCTGCACGCCGCCCGGGACGAACGGCGCCGGGAAGACGCTCACGTTGGTCAGCTCGGTGCCCTCAGGCGCGGCGAGCGTGAGGTACCCCGCATGCGCATCCGGTAGCGAGGCGACCTGAGGCTGGTCCGAGTCCGCGATGTTGTCGAGGTTCCCGTCGCCGTCGTTCGGGGCGGCGTCCTCCGTCGCCGCGTCGACGCCGTCCCCGTCGCCGGAGTCGGCGGAGGTGACCGTGCAGACCGCGGTCCCGGTCGCCGGAAGGTCGCAGTGGAAGGTCTCGCCGGCGGCCACCGTGAAGGTGGCGACCGGCCCGTAGCCACCGCTGAACGAGGCGGCCCGAGCGGTGTAGGTGCCGGGGAGGATGGGCCCGACCCGGTAGTCCTGGGTCGCCGGACGTTGAGTGAACGCCATGAACGACGAGCCGTCGGTGCAGCCGATCGGCCCGGTCGGGCGGAACACCGCGGGGTCGATGCAGACCCCGGGACCGACGCCGAACGAGGGTGGGACGACGTTCCCAGCCGCGTCGAAGAGCTGCGCTGTCCCGAGCACGACGGCCGGGAGGACCACGTCGGCGCCGGTGATGGTCGTCAGCTCGTCGATCGCGTAGGGCCCAGCCGTCACCTCACCGCCGCCCAGTGGCGGCGTCACCCGCACGGTCACCGACGCCGGGTTCGGATCAGTCCCTGTCTGGCCGGTCGGGATCCCTCGCAGGACGTAGTGGCCAGCGCCGTCGGTGCCGGTGGCGGCGCCGACGGCCGTGTTCTGCGTCCCGTTGGGCACCGTGGCCCGGACGGGGGCTCCCACGGCGGGAGAACCGTCCGCGTTGGTGACGGTGCCTGCGATCGTCCTCCCGATCTCGAGCTGGGCGTCGGCGACACCACCGCCCTGGACAGGCGTGACGAGCGTGGGTCCTCCGAACGGGTTCGGCGTGACGTACACGTCCGAGTACCACTCGTCGATGTAGGCGGCGTCGGGCGCGTCGAACCAGACGGCGTACTGCGCGTCGACCAGGCCGTCCACCACGTAGGTGCCGTCGGGCCCTGTCACCGCGGTGCCGGCGAGCGAGGTTCCTCGATAGGCACGCACCAGCACGTTCTCGAGGGGCGCTCCCCCGGGACCACTGACGCTCCCCGTGATCTGCACCAGCGGCTGGAGCTCGAGGGTGCCGAGGTCGACCGGGCCGTCTCCCCACACGCTGAAGCTCTGCAGGGAGGCGTCGTACCCGTCCTCCCACAGCTGGTACTGGTAGGTCCCCGGATCGAGCTGCAGCGAGAACTGCCCCGCGCCGTCGGTCACCGTCGACGCCGCTGGCCCGGCATCGCCGTACACGAGGATGTCGACACCCTCGACGGGGTTGCCGTCGGGATCCACGACGACCCCGGTCACGTCGAACTGCTCGGCGCTCGCCACCCCGCTGCCGACGACCAAGGACGCGGCGAGGACCGCCGCCACCAACCCACCTCGAACCAGCCCGCGCATCACCGTTCCCCTCCCGATCAGGTGACGAACGGTACGACTCGGACAGGGTGGTGCCGCAATAGCTCGTTTCGCCCACCTTGGTCATGGTCCGCGCCGGGTGATCCTGGGATGCTGAGCCCGTGACGGCGCTGCTCACCATCGGTGAGCTCTCCAAGATGACCTACCTGAGCGTGAAGGCGCTGCGGCACTACCACGACGTCGGGCTCCTCGAGCCGGCCGACATCGATCCCTCCAGCGGCTATCGCCTCTACACCGCCGACCAGGTGGCCACCGCCCAGGCCATCCGCCGCTTCCGCGACCTCGACATGCCCATCGACCACGTGCGCACCGTGCTGCAAGCGCCGGACCAGGCGACGCGCAACCAAGCGATCCTCGATCACCTCGCGTCGATGCAGGAGCAGCTCGAGCGCACGCAGCAGACGGTCGCCAGTCTCCAGGCGCTGCTCTCCTCCCCCGCCGCGCCCCGCCCGGTGGACTACCGCACCCTGCCCGCCACCACCGCGCTCGCGATCCAGGACGCCATCGCGTTCGAGGACAGCCCGTGGATCGACGCTGCCTTCGCCGAGCTCCATGGCGCGCTCGACGGGGTCGGCGCGGCGGCGGGCCCGGACGGCGCCCTCTACTCCGAGGGCTTCTTCACCGAGGGCGCCGGCGACGTCGTGTGCTTCGTGCCCGTCGGCCCCGATCTGCCCGCGATCCACGCCGAGCGCGTCCAGCTCGTGAACCTGCCAGTCACGCGGGTCGCCGTGATGCTGCACGAGGGGCCCTTCGACGACCTCGACCAGACCTATGGCGCGCTGGGGACCGTCGTGAACGAGCTCGGCATCGGTGTCGACGGCCCGATCCGGGAGGTCTACGTCGCCGACGACCGTGCCGAGGTCTGCTGGCCCGTCACCGACGGCGCGTGACGAACCGCTTGACCCTCCCGCGACGGGAGGCCCGAGGGTGGAGGCATGACCAAGAGCACCATCACCCTCACCCACGTCACCTTCGACTGCGCCGACGCCGAGAAGCTCTCGGGCTTCTGGTCCCAGGTCCTCGACCGTCCCGTCAAGGACGGCGCCAGCGCTGCGTTCGCCGAGATCGAGGGCTCCCCCGGCTGGATGTTCATCCAGGTGCCCGAGGGCAAGACGGCCAAGAACCGCATGCACCCCGACCTGTCCACCACGGACCTGGCGGCCGCCGTCGAGCGCCTCACCGGCCTCGGTGCCACCCACGTGGCCGACCACACCGAGGACGGCGCCACCTGGGCCACCCTCACCGACCCCGAGGGCAACGAGCTCGACCTCGTCGCCAGCTGAGGAGCCACGGTCCGGGTCCGGCGCGCCCGGGCCCGGACCTAGCGTGGTGCGATGCGCGTGGACGTCCTCACCGAGACGACCATCGGGCGACCGATCGACGTCGTCGCGGCGTATGCCACCGACCCGTCGAACGCACCGGAGTGGTACCGCAACATCGACTCGGTTCGTTGGGTCACCGAGCCGCCCGCGCGGGTGGGATCGCAGGTGGCGTTCGTGGCCCGGTTCCTCGGCCGGCGCCTCGAGTACACGTACGAGCTGGCCGAGCTCGCGCCCGGCGAACGGCTGGTCATGCGCACGTCGGAGGGGCCGTTCCCGATGGAGACGACCTACACCTGGGAGCCCGCCGGCCACGGCGCCACGCGGATGACGCTGCGCAACCGCGGCGAGCCGTCCGGGTTCTCGGGCCTGGTGGCCCCGCTTATGGTCCCCGCCATGCGGCGCGCCAACCGCAAGGACCTCGCCTGCCTCAAGGAGATCCTCGAGCGCTGACCCCAACAACCCGCGGCGAGAGCTCGCGGGTGAAGCGGTCGCTCACGCCGCGCCGTAGTGCTCGACGATGCGAGGGATGCGGGAGGCGAAGCTCACCTTGTCGAAGCAGGCGACGGCGCCGAGCTCGCGGCACAGCGAGAAGGTCTCGGCGGCGTCGTTCACGCTCACGATGAGCACCCGCGCCTTGGCGCAGCGCTGCACCAGCTCGGGCAGGGTCGAGAGGCCGTCGCGATCCGGCATGAACAGGTCGAGCACCACGAGGTCGGGACAGCCCTCGGCCAGTCGCTCGAGGCAGTCGTCGCCGTCGATCGCCTCGACGACGTCGGCGCCGAGGTCCTCGAAGGCAGCGCGGTAGACGAGCCGGATGTGCGCCTCGTCGTCACAGATCAGCACGCGCACGCATCGCAAGGTACGGGAACGGCGCATCGCCCACCATGGACCGAGCGAACTAGTCCGCGCCGACTACCGTCCTGCCCGCACAAGGCGGCACACGGGAGGTGCGGGATGGCTGGTGGTCGGTTCACGCTCGACGGCTTCAGCGGGGAGGTCATCCACCCCGACGACGGCGGGTACGACGAGGCGCGTGCCGTCTTCAACGGGATGATCGATCGCCGACCGGCGGTGGTGGCGCGCTGCGGATCGGTGGAGGACGTGGTCGCGGTCGTGGCGCTGGCGCGGGAGAACGACCTGCCGCTATCGGTCTACGGCGGCG